>JACQOS010000108.1 GCA_016202425.1 Chloroflexota bacterium | reverse complement strand
TTGCGGTCGCAGGCCAGCGGGGACAGCTGGCTCCCGGATCCGCTGGGGCCCAGCACAACGATGCCGTTGACGACGGCAGAACTCGCCGAACTGTTCGGGCTCCTCGGATCCCACGCCCGAATTGACCTGGAGGAGGGGCTCGGGGATCTGCCAAGCCCCGGCACCCTCCCCTCGGCCGATGCCTTTCTGACCGCCCATGCGACCAGGCGGAGCCTCCGCGAACAGGTGGCGGCGCGGCCCCCGTGGATCCAGCGCTGGGAGGCACCAGAACGTCTCACCGAACCCGGATTTGCCGAGTCCCTCCAGACCCTCCGGGCGGATCTCGAGCGCGCCCTGGAGGACCTGCAGGCCTTTCATGCCGGATGGCTCCAGACGATCCGGCAACAGATCGGGAGCGATCCGGCGCGGCTCCACTGGTGGCAGGAAATCGTGGAGGAGATTGACCGCCGACGGCAGGAAATCACGATCCGCCGCCGGAAGATCGTCGATCGGGAGGTGGTGGTCCGGCTGCCCGGGTCCTTGGATGAGGTGCTCACGGCGGTGACGGCGCTCCACGCGTACGTGGCGGGCGGGGGCGGCTTCGGGCTGATGTTCGGCCTGCTGCACGGGGCGCTCAAGGCCACGCGAGACGGCTGCCACGTGGACGCGCACCCGCCCAGCAACGCGGGCGATTGTGAAGCCGTGGTCGACCATCTGACGGTGCTCAAGCTGCGCTATCACCTCGGCCGGATCTATGCGAACGAACTGGGACACTTGGGCGCCCCGGAGGTCAAGGGGAAGACGCTGGAACTGGCCATCGAACCGATCCTGAGCACCCTCCGGAAGCTGCTTGGCTGGCGGGAGAAAACCTGGGAGCCCCTCATCGCCCGGCTGGCCCGGGTCAATTGCCGGGTGAGCCTGCGGACGCACGGGACCGGAGAGCTCCAGACCGCGGGGATCATGCTCGTCGAGGAGCGGCCCGGCGATGAGGTCGGAACCGTGCGTGCGATCCTGGAGGTCTTGAACGGGGCACTCGAAAAGCTGCAACTGGCCGAACTCGACGCATGGCGATCCCGCCTCGGAGGTGCGCTCGCCCAGGGCGTGGCGCAGCCGAATGCCGCCGCGGTCTGGCGCCGGCTCCGCGAAGCCTGGGAGACCGAGCGGGCCGACCTGTGGGCCGCGGCCCTCGACGAGACCGCCCGCCTGGCCGGGATCCAGCCCGCCCTGAAACGCCTCCGGGCGCTCTATACGTCCCTCAAGGCCGTGACCCCCCAGTGGGCCGCCCAGCTCCTCGACCTGGCCGGCGACCCCCCCCGCGCCGTCCTCCCGCCGCGCCTGGCGGAGGCCTGGCTCTGGCGGCAGCTCGAGACCTGGCTGACCCAGCACCTCCAGGCGGAGTCCGCGGAGTCGCTCCGCCAGCAGATCGACCAGCTCCAGGCCCGGGAGCGGCGCCTGATCGAGGCCCAGGTCACGCACGCCACCTGGGCGGCGCAGATCGCGCGCGTAACGCCCCAGGAACAGCAGGCCCTCCTCGGCTGGCAGCAGACGATCCAGAAGCTGGGCAAGGGCTTCTCCAAGCGGGCCCCGGAGCTCAAGCGGGAGGCGCAGGCCCTGATGAACCAGTGCAGGGGCGCCGTCCCGGTCTGGATCATGCCCCTGGCGCGCGTCGTGGAGAACTTCGCCCCCGGCGGCCGGAAGTTCGACGTCGTGATCACCGACGAGTCCTCGCAGCTCGACAGCTACGGGATCCTCGCCCTCCTCCGGGCGGAGCGGGCCATCGTCATCGGCGACAACATGCAAATCAGTCCCGCGGCAGTGGGCGTGCCCGTGGACCGGGTGAAAGAGCTGATCGACAAGCACCTGACGGGCATCCCCTCCAAGCATCTGTACGACGGCCAGCAGTCCCTCTACGACATGGCCACCCGGGCCTTCGGGGGCACCATCCGATTGCGCGAGCACTTCCGCTGCATGCCGGAAATCATCGCGTTCTCCAACCAGTTCTACAACAACGAGATCCGGCCGCTGCGAGATCCCACCTCGAGCGCCCTCCTCCCGCCCGTCGTGCTCCACAAGGTGTCGGGGTACCGCCCCGAGGGGTCGAAGGTGAACGAGGTCGAGGCGGCCGAGGTGGCGGCCCTCATCGCCGCGATCTGCCAGCACCCGGCCTACACCCACTGCACCATCGGGGCCATCTCGCTCCTCGGCGAGGACCAAGCCCGCGCGATCTACGAGCGGGTCATCCGCCTCGTTTCGGAGGGAGAACTGGATCGGCGGAACTTCGTGTGCGGCGACGCCTACCACTTCCAGGGCGACGAGCGAGATGTGATGATCCTGAGCCTCGTGGAGACGGGCGACGGCCGGATGGCCACCTTGAACCGGCTGCCCGACGTCCAGCGGTTCAACGTCGCGGCGTCCCGCCCGAAGGACCAACTCTGGATCGTCCACTCGGCGGACGCCAGCGTGTTCCACCCGGAGGACCTGCGGGGCCGCCTCCTCCGCTTCTACAGCGGGGAAGGCCGGCGGATCGAGAACTGGAGGAGCGTCGAGGAGATCCTTCAGCCGAAGACCCGGGACGACGAGTTCTTCTTCCAGCGCAAGGTGGCGAAGGCCATCGTGGACCGAGGGTACGCGGTTCGCGCCGAGGTCCGCGTCAGCCACTACCGGATCGACCTGGTGGTGGACGGGGTCACGGACAGCCTCGCCGTGGAGTGCGACGGCGACCGCTGGCACACGCTGGAGCGCGAGCAAGACGACGTCGCCCGGCAGATGGACCTGGAACGCCACGGCTGGCGGTTCGCCCACATCCGGGGTGGCGAGTTCTTCCGCAACCCCGACCGGGCGCTCGAATCCCTCTGGAGGCGGCTGGAGGAACTCGGGATTCACCCCGTGGCGACGAACGGCTCTCCGACCCCGACGGAAGGAATCACGAAGGAGATCATCGAGGAGGCGAGAGGGCGCCGCGAGGAGACGGCCCCACCGCCGGTCGGAGACGAAGTGGTGGCCTTCGTCCAGGGGTGGCGCCCCGTTGCCCCGCGGGAGTCGGCAGAACCACACACGGCGACCCCGGGGCGGCCCTCGACGCACGTGCTGCGGGAAGGCGCGATCCCGAGACCGGACGTGGCTTCCCCGCCGTCGGCCCGCCCGACGCCGCCACGGCCTGGGCGCGCCCCGGTGCCGGACCGGCTCCAGGCGGCGTTCGACTTCGCGCAGGGCCGGACCCTCGAGCGGCTGAGCCCGCCAGCCCGGCAGGTGTACGACTGGCTCCAGGACAATCCGGAGTGGCACAGCCGGGCCGACATCGTGGCCGGGAGCGGGATCGCCATTGAACAGTGGCGGGAGGCAATCGGGGAACTGATGGGTGCCCGACTGGTCGAGGCGACGGGAAGCCGTCGCATCATGATGTATCGTGTTGGAACCCAATAGGGGGATCCCACCCAGGAGCGGGGCGTCGGAACACAACGAGCAGGCAACAAAATAGGCCTACCCGAGAAGTGACGGGACGGAATATGGCTGAGCAGCAACTACCTCCATGGGGTGACGATCTACTCTCGTCCTTTTTCAAAAATGCCGAGTACAATGATCGTGCGTCCTCACTCAACCTCCCAGCAATCTATGCACTGCTGCAGCGAGTCCATTGCGCATTTAGGTGTGTCAACGCGGCAGTCGAGAAGGATCACCGGGAGGAGCTTCTAGTCCCCAGGGTTCTCATCGTTCGAACGCAATCGTCGTTTCTGGCGGCGATCCGACTGGCAATGAGCGGCCAACTCTCCGAGTCCTACGCCATCCTCCGAGTGGCCATCGAGCAGGCATGGTATGCTCTGCACATCGCAAAGGACCCGCAGGCACCTAACCGAAGCACCATGTGGTTGTGCCGACACGACGACGACGCCTCGAAGGCGAAATGCAAGAGCGAGTTTTCGGTGCAGCGCGTACGCTCCACTCATGAAGCACTCGACCCCATCACTGCGGACCTATTGCACCAACTCTACGAGACGACGATTGACTTTGGCGCACACCCGAATCAGAGGGGTCTCTTGTCGTCCATGCAGAGAGCTGACACACAAACGGACACCACCTACCAGGTTGGAATTTTGCACCCCGAACGCGTTGCCCTCTCTTTGAATCTGAAAACATGCGTTGAGGTAGCCGTTGGCGTATTGAAAGTGTTTCAACTGGTCTTTCCAGAACGCTTCCGGATCATGAGCCTCGACACGGAAATCGAAGGGATCATTCGAGACCTGAAGAAGGTGATTGATTCGTTCGCCCGCACAGGCAAACCGTAAGAACTCCAGCAGTGGAACGTTGGTGCAGACACGACTTGCCCGACAGTTTGATCTCCCTCATCCCCCTCATGCAGGGCAACGCGCGGCTGATTTCCCCTGGGCCTTGCGTTGCGGAGTTGCCCGCGACCCGCAGCAGAGACGGGAGTCCCTCCTTCGAGGATGGTACTTACCTACGGGGCGAGCATCACGTCGTGGGGCGGTGAGGGGAGCACAACCCCCCCTCGCTGTGAAGGCCGAGGGTCCCAATCGGCATGCGCGAGCAGCGTTATTCTCGTAGAAACGCACCGGATGCCTTCTGGGGTCGCAACTGGAGCATTCCCAGCCACTGGCGCTGGTCGCCTCATAGTCCACAGAATCTTGGCAAGTTCACGTAATTGGACGAGTCACCCTATTCGGTGGAATCTCCTGCTGAATAGCACAATGAGAAAAGAGCGGTTACCCTCATATGGTAGAGGCTGGGAGCCAGCGTGAGCACTAAGCGAGGAGGGCTACGTCGTGACGCCTGAGGTAACACAAGCAATTGGCTTGATCATCAACGCACTCCACTCCGGAAGAGACCTCGCTTTCTTTCTTGGCGCTGGTGCGTCCTGCTCTGCCGGAGCACCGTCTGGAGGAAAAGTTGTCCACGACCTTGTGCTTGAGCTATTTCGCGAGCGGAATTCACGCGATCCTGCAAATGACGACGAGTTGAACACCTGGCTTGCCAGTCAGTCATGGTACAAACCAGAGAATCAATACTCTGATGTCTTGCGAGAAGCCCTTCCGGATCGGTGGCAGCGTCGAGAGTATTTCGAAGGGCGCCTCTCTGATCTCAAGCC
>JACQOS010000021.1 GCA_016202425.1 Chloroflexota bacterium | reverse complement strand
GGGGCCTGGGGGTGTCCCCCAGATTCGTTATCTCCCCCCTCTCCCGCCTGTGACGGGAGAGGGGGCCAGGGGGTGAGGGTTTTGAGATGAGTTCTAGCCATGGTCCCTGCCCATTCCCACGGACTGCCCCTAGCGGCGGTAGGGTACCGATGCCGCTGGGTGGGTGTCAAGGCCAGCCTGCTAGCTCCCCGTTGAGCCGCTCCGCCGCTCGCGGACGCTAGCTCACGTCTCCCGCCACTGGGGGTCGCAGCCGCGCGAGCGCCCTCGCCAGGGGCCTGTGCTGGGGCAGGGCCAGCTCCGGGTCTCGGTCCAGGAGGGCCTGGGCCTCTCGCCGGGCCAGCAGGAGCAGCTCCTGGTCCGAGAGCCGGGCCATGCGCAGGTCGGGAAGGCCGCTCTGGCGTGTGCCGAAGAACTCCCCCGGGCCTCGGAGCTCCAGGTCCACCTCGGCCAGCTTGAAGCCGTCGGCGATCTTCTCCAGGGCCGAAAGGCGCCTCCTCGCCTCCTGGGAGGGCGACTCGGCGACGAGGATGCAGTAGCTGGGATGGGGGCCCCGGCCGACGCGGCCCCGGAACTGGTGGAGCTGGGCAAGGCCGAACCGGTCGGCGCCGTCCACGAGCATGATGGTGGCGTTGGGGACGTCAATGCCCACCTCCACCACGGGGGTGGAGACGAGGACGTCCAGGCGTCCCTGCCGGAACGACTCCATGACCTGCTGCTTCTTCTCCATGGGCATCTGGCCGTGCAGGAGGCCGACGCGCAAGTCCGGGAAGACCTCCCGGGCCAGGCGTTCCTGCTCCTTGACGGCGGCGCGGGCGTTGACCGCCTCGGACTCGTCGATGAGGGGATAGATGACGAAGGCCTGGTGGCCCGCCTGGACCTCGCGGCGGAGGAACTGGTAGACAGTGCCGCGCCGTTCAGGCTTGATCACCTTCGTTTGGACCTGCTGGCGGCCCGGGGGGAGCTCGTCCAGGGTGGAGAGGTCCAGGTCGCCATAGAGGGTCAGGGCCAGGGAGCGGGGGATGGGGGTCGCCGACATCACCAGCAGGTGAGGCGAGCCGACACCGCGCCGGCGGAGGGCCGCGCGCTGGAGGACGCCGAACCGGTGCTGCTCGTCCACGACGGCCAGGGCCAGGCGAGGCATGGCGACCTCCTCCTGGATGAGGGCATGGGTGCCCAGGACGATGTCCAGGGCACCATCGGCCAGGAGGCGGTGCAGTTCATCCTTCTGCGCCTCCGTCATGCTGCCGACCAGCAGGCCGATGGTGATGGGCCTGGGGCAGGGGTCCAGGTAGATGGCTAGGAGGGACTCCTCCCGCCGGGGCCTGGCCAGGCCCTCCAGGAGCCTGCTCACGGTGAGGAAGTGCTGCTCCGCCAGGACCTCGGTGGGGGCCATCATGGCCCCCTGGTAGCCGCAGGCGGCGGCCACCAACAGCGCCGCCAGGGCGACGACGGTCTTGCCACTGCCCACCTCTCCCTGGAGGAGCCGGCCCATGGGCCGCGGGCCGCGGGTGAGGTCGGCAAGGACCTCCTGGAGGACGCGGCGCTGGGCGGCGGTGAGGGCGAAGGGGAGAGAGGCCAGGAAGGAGTCCACCAGCCCCCTGGGGGGGAGGAGGGCCACGGACGACGCGCCAGCTTCCAGGGCGTGGCGCTGCCTCAGGACGTTGAGCTGGAGCAGGAACAGCTCCTCAAAGGCGAGGCGGCGCCGGGACTCCTCGCGCCTCGGGAGGCTGTCGGGGTAGTGGGCCTGCCACAGGGCCCGTCCAACGGGGAGGAACTGGTGCCGCTCCTGAAGCTCCTGGGGGAGCGCCTCTTCTACCCCTGGGGCCGCTCGTCCCAGGGCCTCCCGCACCAGCCTCCGAAGGGCCCGCTGCGTGAGTCCCTCGGTGAGTGGGTAGACGGGAAAGAGGCGGCCAGGCTGGGCCAGGTCGTCGAGGCCGCCGCCCGGGCGGAGGTCCTCCACCTGCGGCGACTCCATCTCCCGGCGGCCTCGGTAGACGCGCACCCGCCCGCTGAACACATACTTCTCGTTGGGCTTCAGGCGTTGGGCCAGGTAGGGCTGCTGGAACCAGACCACACGGATGTTGCCGGTGTCGTCGCCGATGGCCGCCTCGGTGGCCTCCATGGAGCGCCCCAGGCGCACCTTTCGAGGCTCCCAGAGGGTCCCCACGACGGTCTGCTCCTCGTCGGGCTGGAGATCGGCCACCTTCAGGACAGTGTTGTGGCGTCGGGGGAAGCAGTAGAGGAGGTCGTGCACCGTGGCGACACCCAGGCGCCCCAGGGTCGGGGCCAGGCGCGGGGTATAGGCCCGCAGGGCAGCGACTGGCTGGTCGGGAGAGAGAGGCTGGGGAGCAGCGCGTGTCTTGTCCTGGCGGGCGGGAGCCGCACCGGCGGGCTGAACTGGCGCAGCAGGGCCGTTGGAGGGCGCCTCCAGGCATTCCAGGGCCCGGCGGACCCACCGCTGCCGGCGCTCCGGGAGAAGCTCCTGGTAGGATGCCTCCAGGAGGCGGGCCGCCTTCAACCTGGCCAGGAGGGCGTCTCCCTCGGGGCCCGCCTCCTGCCGCCAGCGCGCCAGGAACCGGTCGAGTCCGCCAGAGACCGCCCGGTCCTCGTACCCCCGTTGCTCTTCGAGGAGGAGAATCCTTTGGAAGGCTTCTCTCTTGGAAGGGCGCCGACTGCGCGGCCTGGTCTGGACAGGAGGAGCCTGGGGGAGAGAGTCCGCCGGGTGCGCCCTCATCCCCTGGCCTGCACGGCGATGCCGAAGGCCCCCGGCCCCGTGTAGGTACCCAGCACCGGACCGACACGCCCCACGATCACGTTCCCTCCCTCTACCAGGGACCCAAGGCGCTCGGCGAGGGCCCTGGCGTCATCGGGCTCGGTGCTGTAGATGACCATGGCCTGCTCCAGCGGCGCCCGGTCCCTGGCCACGGACACCATGTACTCGATGCCCTGGGCGCGGCTCCGAACCTTGGTGGCGGAGTGGACGATGCCCTCGTGCACGGTGACGACGGGGCGGACCCTGAGGAGCGTCCCCACCACCGCCTGGACCTTGCCGATCCTCCCCCCTTTCTTCAGGTATTCCAGGGTGTCCAGGTAGGCGAGCAGATGCACGCGCTCCCTGGCCCGGTGCGCGGCCCCAATCGCCTCCTGGTAGCTGGCTCCCGCCTGGACCGCGCGGGCAGCCGCCACCACCACCAGGGCGAGGCTGGCGGTCACCTGGAGGGAGTCCACCACTTCCACAGAGGCGCCCTCCAGGTGGGCCCTGGCCTGAAGGGCGGAGTTGACGGTGCCGCTCAGCTTGCTGGAGATGTGGATGGAGACGACCTGGTGGCCCGCCTCCAGCAGGGGCCGGTACACCTCCAGAAAGGCGCCGGGAGAAGGCTGGGAGGTGGTGGGCACCCTGGGCGCCTTGGGGAGCCGGCGGAAGAACTCCCCTGCGTCCAGGTCCACGCCGTCCCGGAAGGTCTCGTCGCCGAAGTGGACGTTGAGGGGCACCACGGTGATGCCGAGCTGGTGGGCCACGTCGGACGGCAGGTCGGCGGTGCTGTCAGTGACGATCTTGACGGCCACGGCGGCAGCCCCTCACTCCACGGAAAGCAGGTAGTGATAGTGGGGCTGGCCTCCGTACACGAGCTCGACCTCCATGCCCGGGTACACCGAGCGGAGCTCCACGGCCAGCCGCTGGGCATCAGGTTCCTGGGTATCGCCGCCCCAGTAAAGGGTGACGAGCGCCTCCTCCTGAGGGGAAGCGCATCGCAGCACCTCCTTGACGGCTTCGGCGACAGTGTCCGTCACCGCGACGATGGTGCCATCCAGGAGGCCGATGGCCTGGCCCGCCGAGACTCTCTGGCCAGAGACCGAGGTGGAGCGGACGGCGGTGGTGACCTCTCCCGAGCGCACCTTGGCCGCCGCCGCCTGCATCTGGCTGACGTTGGTGGCCACATCGGCGCTGGGGTCGAAGGCGAGCAGGGCGGCGATACCCTGGGGAATGGAGAGCGTCGGCACAAGATGCAGCGGCTTGGGGCCCAGGGAGGCTGCCTGACGGGCCGTGCCCACGATGTTGGGGTTGTTGGGAAGGAGGACCACTTCGGCGGCGGCCGCCTGGGCCGCGTGCTCCACCAGGTCGCGGGTGCTGGGGTTCATGGTCTGCCCGCCGGGGACCAGGGCCGCGGCGCCCAACTCTCGGAAGACGCGCTCCAGCCCCGGGCCCGAGACGACGGCTACCACTCCCAAAGGGGCCATCTCCTTTTCCCGCCGATGGAGGCGCAGGAAGTCCTGGTGCTGCTGCTCGATGTTGTCGATTTTCACCTGGGTAAGGCTTCCCAGGGCGACGGCATAGCTGAGCACGGGGCCGGGGTCAGGCGTATGGACGTGGACTTTCAGCATGGTGGTGTCGCCTACCACCACCGCGGAATCGGCCATGGACGTCATCCTGGCTCGCACGGCCTCCACGTCCAGCCCGGCGCCCTGAAGGAGGAACTGGGTGCAGTACCCGTACTCCTGCTGCTCCGTGGCGGCCAGGTAGGAGGCGTGAGGCGCCGCCTGCCCCTGAGCGACGTCCAGGGGGGCCACGGGCTGGCCCGTGAGATGGGCCCGGCCCCCTTCCAGCAAGGCCACAAGGCCGAGCCCGCCGGCGTCGACGACACCCGCCTCCTTGAGCACTGGGAGAAGGTCCGGTGTCTCCGCCAGGGCGGACCGGGCAGCGACACACGCCCGCTCCCACACCTGGAGGGGAGAGGTCTCTCCCTTCCGCACGGCCTCCTGGGCTGCCTGGGCGGCGGCCTTCACCACGGTGAGCATGGTGCCCTCCACCGGGTTGCTGACCGCCTTGTAGGCATAGTGAGTGGCCTGGGCTAGGGCCTCTGCCAGCTCCCTGCCGCCTGCGGCCTCCATGCCCTTCCAGCGGTGGGCCACGCCCTGGAAAAACTGGGAGAGGATAACTCCACTGTTGCCCCTGGCCCCCATGAGGGCGCCGAAGGCCAGGGCCTCGGCGACGGCTCCAAGGCCTGGGGCTTGGACCCCGTCAAGCTCCTCGACGGCCGCTTTCAAGGTGAGGAGCATGTTGGTCCCCGTGTCGCCGTCAGGGACCGGGAAGACGTTGAGGGCGTTGATGATGCCGACGTGCTGCTGGAGGCACTCCTGGCCAAGGGCGACCATGCGCCGCAGGTCCCCGGCCTGAAGAAGCCCTGGGGGCGAACCTTTGCCACCGGCCATGGTAGTCTCGTTTGCCAAGCTCTTGGGAGTGTGCTACGCTGGCATGGCGATTGTACTGAACGTCAGGGCGCTCGTCAAAGCGCGGAGCGAGAGGGCGGGGCCATCTCCGGGCGGTGAGCCAAGTCCCCAGCGAGGGCGTCAACCATGGCGAAGTGTCAGGTGTGCGGGAAAAGCGGCCAGTTTGGCCACAACGTGAGCCACTCGAAGCGGCGGACCAACACCCGTTGGCTTGCCAACATCCACAGGGCGCGGCTGGCCCAGGATGGTCAGGTGCGCGGGGTACGCCTGTGCACCCGCTGCCTCCGCACGTACCACCGCGTCCGGGGATAACGTTGCGCCAGGGCCCTTTCTAGAAGTGGTTCGGAAATTCGTCTCGGGGGAGTCCAGAGGGG
>JACQOS010000107.1 GCA_016202425.1 Chloroflexota bacterium | reverse complement strand
GTCGGGATGGCGGGGGTCTGGGGGTGTCCCCCAGCTATCTTTTCTTCCCCCTCTCCCTTGCCAAGGGAGAGGGGGTACAAGGGTTTCCCGAATAGCTTCTAGGAGGGTGTCCTTGGATGCGCCCTGATTATGGCCAGGTGCTTGACAACCCACAACGACACTTGCTATGGTCGGCCCCACTGCGATGGAGGCCAAGAATGCTTCCTTCCGAAGTTGAAATGGGAAATCCCGGCTAGAGGGCAATGCCTCCGATGACACGGCGTGAGATCCCGAGGGGAAGCCTCACCGTACCTGCGGTCGTTTGCGTTGCCTCGGCTCTTCTTCTCCTGTTGGCCGCGTGCGCCGCGCCCGCAAGCACGAGCCCGACCCCGACTCCCACTCCGGTGACAGTAGAGACCAGCGTTGTCCCCGCCGGCAGTGGGCGACTCGAGGTCATACCGTCGCCGGGCAAGGACGGAAAGTACCTGCAAGGGACGAATCTGCTGGTCACCGCCGTATCCAGCCCGGGATACCAATTTGTCGGTTGGGCTGGAAGCGCTGGAGGCACGGCGAACCCGCTGAGCATCACTGTTCAGTCGAACCTGTCCATTGTCGCAAGCTTCGGCGCAACGACCGCTGCGAGCGTCCCCCCGGGGACGCCCGCGCTGGTCGCGGCACCGGCGCCTTCCCCAACGGCCACCGTGGCAACGCCGACGCAGGCCGCTGCTGTACCCGTGCGGTCTCCGGCCGCTGGCGCGCCTTCACCGACCGCCGCCGCAGCCTTGTCCGCTGCGGCAGGTGCCACAGCCACTGCCGTCGCGGCAGCCACGCGGACTGCCGTGACCACACTTTCACCTACTCCCACTACCACGGAGGGCCAAGTGATAAACGTCGAGGTCAAGAAAGACCCGCTGAGCTTCAAGATGACGAGCACCTCCGCAGGGAGCATCGCCATCTTCGATAACTGGGACATTCAGCCAGTGGGGCAAGACAATACGTGGATCGTCTACCAGACCAACCCCAAGGGACGCGACGACTTCGCCATGCTCGTCGTGCTGGGAATCCCGGGCACGCAAGCAGTTCAGAACCTCTTCGTCGAGGGCCCGAAGATGACTCAGCAACTGCTCTCGGGCTTCAACCGTGTCGGGGAACCCAAGATGACCAAGTACGGCGGCGACGAGGCCATGGTGGAGAACTACGAAGGCCAGCCCAAAGACAAGAAGATTCTCGTCCAGGTCGTGTATGTCAAGAAGCAAGACGTCAGTGTGGGCGTCATGGGGATTGGCACTGAGGCAGGCTTCAAGGAGTTCGGCCGCTCCATCGATATCCTGGCCCAGAGCGTTACGGTCAAGCAGTCCCCCCTGGACCCTGCCCTCGTCGGCAGGTGGGGGCTTGAAAGGTACACCACCTATGACTCCGGGGGGTTGAACCCGGACGCGGCCAAATTCAGCTACTCCTCAAGCCGGTACATCACCATCTACCCCAACGGCACGTTCACCGAGACAAGCAACTCGTTCATCAACAACCGCGACTCCAGTGGGACGGGCCAGGCCACCCTCGCGGGCGGCGACCGGGGGAGGGTTGTAGTTCGCGGCGACATCCTCAGCTTCCAGTACGACAACGGGGAGGTGTGGAACGCCACCTACAAGTTGAAGGAGCACGACGTCCTGCTACTGAACGGGAACCAGTACCTCAAGAGTTAGAAGCAGCTCCACTGGGCACCCGCCCCAGCCAGGTCACGAGAGCCCCGCTGACCTGTGGTATGCTACTCCCAGGTGGAAGTGGCTCAGGCGAGGGGGATGGTCGTCCCGACCAGTCGGGATTCAGCACCCTGCTAGGGGCGACCGGGCCCGCAAGGGCCGGTGTGGCGGGATTCGACCGTGGCCGGCAGGAACTCGTACGGGGAAACGGCATAATGCCGGAGCAATCCCAGCAAGAGGACTAGGGAAAGAGTTGCGAATTCTAGGACATAGCCCTTGACACATGGGAGGGCAGATGCTAGTATCCCCGCAGTGTCTGCGGGTCTTCGGTACTTATCGTCGTCTCCGTCCTGAGACGAAGTTCATACGTGAATGTCCGCTGGAGGTAGCTTGATATGCCCTCGATCCAACGTCGCCTCCCCCAGGTAGCCCTCGGAATCGTCGCCCTTGCCGGCCTCCTCTTCCTCCTCTGGCTTGTCCCCGCTGCCGCCGACAACGCCAGCGGGTCCATTTCCCTGGGCTTTTTTGGCGACAACACCGCCGTTACAGACCCCACCAACCAGGTGGGATGGGACTGGAAGGCCGCCGGGGGAAATGCGCGCGTTGAACTCTTCTTGGGCGCCGCCTTTTCTGGCGCGGTGTACGGCATTGAGGTGTTCGTTGACCCGGACACCTCCACGGCACCCACGTTCAAGGACTTGAGGCCGGTGGCCCTGCCCACGGGCCAGGTCCTTCCTTTCGATTTCCGGGAGCCCAAGCCCATGCAGAAGGGGGTCACCTACGTCGGCATTCACCTCCTGAACTCGGCGGGCTCCCCCATTCTGGTCTCGGCCGGGTACAGGAACACGGGCCTCCTGGTGCCGCCGCCCACACCCACCCCTGCGCCCGCCCCGGCTGCCCCGCCGGTCGTGACCGTTGTCGTGCCTCCGGAGCAGGTCAAGCCCGTCGCCGCCCCCACGGGGGGCGCTGCGGTGGTGCTCCAGCCCACGCTTCCTGGGTCGCTGGTCTCACCCGACAAGAGGGTATCGGTGGCCGTGCCTCCCCTGGCCAGCGACAAGACGTTCCAGTTGGCCTACAACCCCTCGCCCACAAACGTTCCTGCCGCCAGTCCGGGCACCAAGCACCTGCGCACCTTTGACCTCAGCACCTTCGACGCGGCGGGCACGCGGGTCTCCCTGGACCTGTTGAAGCCCATTACCATCGGTATCCTGTACACCGCCGAGGACGTGGCTGCCGCGCCTGGCAAGAACCCCAGCAACCTGAAAATCCAGACCTATGACACCGACGTCAAGGCCTGGGTCTCGCTGAACACCACGGTGGATCTGGTGCAGCAGACCTTGCAGGCTTCTGTCAGCCACTTGAGCCTCTTCAGCGTCGCCACGGAGGAGCCGCCGCCCCAGGTGGTGGCAACCGCCACCCCTACCCCACCGGTGGTCGCGCCTACGCCTACTCCCACCGCCAGGCCACCCGTCACCGGCGACATCGCCCCTGACTCAGGGCTGATGCTGGCCCTCCTGCTGGCGGGCTTCCTGCTCCTCACCGCTGGCGGTACCTACCTGGTCCAGCTCGGCCGCCGACGCAGCTAGCCGGCGGAAGGAAAACGGCCTCCCGTCACAGAGGGCAGAAAGAAAACAGAGGTGTTCCGAAGCGTCCCCAGGTCCTACCAAGGGCCTGGGGAGCGTGTGACCGCGGGTGCGTCCTTAACGGTTTGTTAGTAGCGAGGGGCGAGGCAAAGCCCTATAATGGAGGAAACGCGGGGTTGACAAACGGGCTGAAAGGTCGCATACTGTCGCGTTATCGTTGAGCTTGTCTGACATACCCATCTGGAGTTTGGTTGGCTGTGAGGGGGGGTGGAACGGGGGCAAGCATCAGCTGACCAAGGAAGGGAGTCCTCCCGGATGTCCTCAAAAGGGCCCAGGAGCTATCGGCTAGGGCTTGTTCTCCTCGTCACTGCGGGCATCGTCGCCACCATCCTGCTGCTTCCCGGCGTCGCTCTGGGCCTGCAGGCTACTCTCGCCAACGGCAAGACCCCCGCCATCTACAAGGTCGGCGAGGTGGTCTCCTTCAACGCGTCCATTCTGTTCAGCGGCGCCCAGCAGGAGGTGGCCAACATCCAGGCCGTCACCCTGAGCGTCCAGGGCGACACCTCCACCAACCCGGGCCCGGAGTCTTTCACCGTCAACCTTCCGGTCAATCCGGGCAGCTTCGATATCACGGGCAGCCTTCCCCAGCACATGCAGGACCGAGACTCCACCCTGGAGGTGGATGTCACCTTCGTCGACGTCTCTGCTACCAACGGCTACGGCTACGGCTATGGCTACGGCTACCAGGGGGCCAACATCAACGCCCGCATCGACTATGTCATCCGCTGGCTGCCTCCCATCCTGCGGCAATTCGCGCCCCCGACCGTGCCCCCCCTGGACAACCCGCTGCCCCTCTTCCCCATCCCTGGCGCGGCCGCAGGGGGTGCTGCTGCCCTGAACGCATCCTTCCTTTATGAGCTGCCGGTGGTACCCGGGGCGGCCTTCGGCGCCGAGGTCCTGGGCCTGGCATACGACCGCTTCAACTCCACCCTCCTCGTCCTCATGGACAACCCGGGGGGCAACGATACTTTGCTCACCATTGAGCCCTTTGGAGGCTTCGTCTTCAACATCACCGACGTGGGTTTCGGCGATGTCCAGGACGTTGCGTGGCTCTCCAAGGCGGGCGAGGACCCGAAGGACCCCGCCTCCGCAGGCGACATCTGGATCGTTCGAGGGTCAGGCCCCGGCCGGGAGCTGAGGAACATCAGCGCCGGCACGCCCACCGCCTTTACCTTCGCCGGCCCTGACCCCATGGCCGGCCTGGGCGCCAACCCCTACGCCTCGCCCCAGTGGCTCCTGCCTTCCTCGTTCCAGAACAATCCCACCCTGGGAATCGGCATCCCCGTCGTGCAGACCAACGGGGTCAAGCTGTTCGAGTTGTCCATCCCCGCAGGCCCCACGGGTGGCGGTTACCGGGACGTGGTCCTGAACGACGTGCCCAGCCAGCCCACCATGCTGGGCGGCTTCGCTGGTAAGCTGGGCCAGTTCGACCTGGGCGGCGCCTTCCTGGGTGTGAAGGATGTCGCCAATGCTAGCGTTACACCCCCTGCGCCACTCCCCAACATCGTGGGCCTGGCCCTCTCCCAGTCCGGCGACCTCTTCATCGCCGACTTCTCCTCCCAGGGAAAGATCTACTTCGTGTCCCTGGGCGCCCTGCCTCCTCCTGGGGCCAACTTCGCCCGCGCCATCGCTAACGACCCCAACGGCAACATCTTCCTCCTGCTGGACAAGTCGCCCTTGGACCAGATCATTCAGGTGAACGACCAGGGCCAGCAGCAGGGGAACGCCGTGAACGGCCCCAGCAGCAACCTTGAGTCCCTGGCCTTCCTGGGCGGTTTTCTGTACACCGTGGACAACAACACCTTCCCGCCGACCCTGTACAAGTTGAATACCGCGGGAGCGGTGCAGACGGGCTATCCCAAGCTCCTGCCGCCCTTCGTCAGCGAGATCGGCGGCCTCACCCTCAGCCTGGACGGCACCAAGCTGGTGGCCGTGGGCCAGTTCACCGACAGCCTGTTCACCATTGACCCGGCGACGGGCGCGGTAGTCTTCAGCACCGCCATGACCGCCTCGGGTCAGGCCCCTCAGCCCTTCGGCCTGGACGCCATCACCCGCGTGACAGGCTGCACGGGCGTGCCGGTCTGTCCCTTCTTCCTGGGCGCCAAGTTCACGGGCTTCTTCTTCATCAACCCCGCCAACGGCAACATCTTCGATTTCAAGCCCGTGCAGGTGGCGCCGCCCTTCGGCATCACCGGCCTCACCCAGCGGGGCAACCAGATCCTCTTTACCGACGACTCGCAGCAGGTGTTCCGCGCAGGCGTCCCCGGGGCACCACCCGCGGAGAACACCAGCTCTGGCGACTACCGCGCCACGTTTGACGTCGTCTTCAACCCCACCCTCTCTCAGAGCGTGGTCTTCACCGTCCAGCGCGTTGACCTGCTGGACGTCAAGATCACCACCCCCAAAGACGGCGACGCCTTCACCAGCACTCCCATCACCGTCGCCGGGACCGTGAACGACCCCACGGTGGCGACGGTCCTCCTGGGCATTGACCTGCCTTCCACCATCCTCCTGGGTAACGCCCAGAAGACCGGGCCGCATAGCGGTGAGACTGCGGACCAGCGGCCTCCCAGCGCCAACGCCTTCAGCACCGATGGCCTGTGGCACTACACCAACTCCTTCAGTGACCCGGGCAAGCCCAGGGCCAAGGGCCAGTATTCCCTGGCCTATACACGCGACCTCGTCAACGCCCCTCAGAACCCCGGCCCCCTCAACACGTACGAGACGCCTGGGGTACCCAACTCCGGCTCCGCCACCAGCAACCCGTTCACCATCGGCAGCAGCACGGTCCTCAGCTTCTTTACCTGGTACCAGACGGAGGGTGGCGCCCAGTTCGACCGCAAGCTCATCGAGCTGGTGATCCCGGGCCCGCAGCCGGTGTCCCAGACCATAGCCCAGATCGTGGACTTCCCGCCCATCGTGAACGGTGTCCCCCAGTTCAACGCGCCGCCCGGCACCGTGTACCAGGACCCGGGCATCGCTCCCTGGAAGCTGGTGTTCATCCCCAACGGCATCTTCGACCCTAACGGCTTCCCCCAGCTTGCCAAGGTGGAGTTGCCGCTGACCCAGTCCCCGGCCCCGACCGTCGCGCTACGGTTCACCTTCGACACCATGGACCCGGTGCTGAACACCTTCGAAGGCTGGTTTGTGGACGACATCCAGGTAGTAGGCGCGGGCTTCAAGGGCGTCCAGCTCCCGGTCACCAACCTCCAGTTCAGCGGCCCCTTCGAGCTGGCCGAGGGGTCCAACACCATCAGCGTGCAGGCCACGCGCAACGCCTACACGCCCGTCCTGACCGACTCCGACAGCATCAAGGTCTCTCTGGACGCCACCCGGCCCATCCTGACCATCCTTTTCACCGAGGACGTCAACGCCAACGGCGTGCTGGACTCCGGCGAGGACATCGACGGAAACGGCCAGATCACCACGCTCCCCACCATCACCAACAACCCCGTCCAGAAGGTCTTCGGCACCTACATCGAGGCCACGCCAGACCTCCTCACCGTGAAGGTCAACGGTAAGCTGGTCCTCTCCCAGAAGTCCTTTGACTCTGCAAAGCCCAGCTTCTCTACCAGCATCAACCTCACCTCGGGGGCCAACACCATCGAGGTGAACCTGCTGGACAAGGCGGGCCTCGAGCCCGACCCCAACGACTCAAGGAACAGGCTCAGCGTGGTGGTGAAGCTGGACCAGACGGCCCCCACCCTGACCTCCCTCACGACGATCTATCCCCTCACCGCCGTCTCCGCCACAGCGGGCGACCCCGTGGTGTACCAGGTCAACGCCACGGACGCGGAAACGGGGATCCTGAAGGTGGTGATCCAAACGTCTATCGCTCCGCCCGCCACTACCAAGGAGATGTTCGCGGCCGGCGAGGTGCCGGCGGTGCTCCGGGACCAGTGGGGCGCAACCGGGAACTACCTGTTCCCCACCATCGTCCCCAGGGCGGCGCGGTTTGATGCTCCCCTCACCCTCGCGGTGACGGCCACAGACCTGGCCGGCAACTCGACCCAGAAGTTCGTGCAGGCCGTGGTGAACACCGGCATGAAAGGCTGGAACTCCTGCTTCCAGAGGGGCGGGAACCTCTTTGCCCTGCCCATCCAGCCTTCCGACCCCGATGGCGCGGGCCCGCTGGTCAAGGGTGACATCGCCACTCTCTTGAAGCAGAAGGTGATGAACGTTGATCCTACCTTCAAGGCGAACCTCTTCCCCAAGGGCGGAGACCCCTTCGGCGATCCTAGCAACGAGCGGGATGCCGACGGCGACGTGACCCTGGCCAACGTCATCACCAGCATCCAGTACTTCACTGGCGGCACCGCCGCCACGGGGACCTTCAAGGTCTACACCCCGAACCTGGCCACGGACACGCTCCTCACCATGGAGGAGGGGAAGGCCTACTGGGCGTTCATGAACTTCAATGCCTTCAAGCTGGCCGACTTGCTGCCGGGCACGACGATGCCTGCCGGCTGGTCCTGCATCAATATGACCGCCCTGGGCACGTTCCTCCAGACAGGCGCCGTGCCCCCCGTGTTCCCGGTGGTGGCCGGCTGGAACATGGTGGGCCGGCACACGGAAGACGACACCACCGTGGACCAGTTCCTGGCAGGCGTGACGTTTCCTACGCGGGTTTGGACCTCGCTGCTGGCCTTCAAGAACGCCATCGACTTCGACTACGAGAACGCCAATAACCTGGCCATGGCCGACCGCGTGACGTTGACGCTGGGGTCCTACGAGTCCCGGTTCGCCGTCACGGAGCCGGTCCGGAGAGGCGAGGGGTTCTGGCTCTTCCTGGTCCAGGTGCTCACGGGCCAGGCTATCACGCCATAAGGAGGGAGCGCCGAGAAGGGCGGCCAACCACAGGTGTCAGCGCGAGCCGCCAGGCAGGAATTGTGTCGCCGTTGTGGTGAGCGCCAAGCTGAAGATCGTCGAGTTGAACGGAAGCCCTCCTTCAGTGCGCAGCGCCCTGAGCGGTCCTGCGTAGGCCTGGGAGGGCTTCTTGGTGACTGTCCTCGGAGGGGCCAGTGAAGTTCTCCAGGCATTTCCAACAGCGCCCCGCCCCTGACCCCCAGGGCATCGAGGCTGGAGTACGTTGAGCAGGCTACCCGCCTTTCTCCTTTCAACCCTCGCCTTTCTGGCTGTGGGCCTCTTGCTGTTGACGAGCCCGGCCTGGGGCCAGCAACCGCCTTCGCCTTCCCACATCTTTGTAGGCAATGTCACTGTCGGCGCCTTGACCGGCAGCCAGGTCCAGGGCGCCGTCGTCACCGCCGAGATCACTGGTGCCGTCAACAACCCCCTGCTCACCGACAGAGCGGATAGCCAGGGTCGCTACGGTGTGAGCGGCATCCTCTTCGCCGTGCCCGCCGACAACCCCGATACGGCCCAGAAAGACGGCGGCTCCGACGGCGATCCCGTCGTCTTCTCCGTCAACGGCGTCAGGGCGGAGATGTTCCTGGTGCGGGGGGCCGTCATCACCCAGGTAGCCTCCGTCCCCTTCTCCAGCGGCGGCTCCGACCGGGTCAACCTGCGCGTCTCCAACACCGCACCCACGCCCCAGACGCAGGCCGTCTCCACCCTGGAGGACACGCCTCTGAGCATCACGCTGGTGGCCACGGACCCTGAGCACTGCGAGCTGACCTTTGCCATCGTGACGCCGCCCTCCAACGGCACCCTCAGCGCCCTCTCCAACGTGGCCTGCTCCTCCGGCACCCCCAACACCGACCGGGTGACCGTTACCTACACCCCGACA
Source organism: Chloroflexota bacterium (assembly GCA_016202425.1). Lineage (GTDB taxonomy): Bacteria > Chloroflexota > Dehalococcoidia > Lucifugimonadales > JACQOS01 > JACQOS01. The sequence goes on along the minus strand of JACQOS010000107.1, from coordinate 1,998 downwards.
GCCGAGTTCAGCGGCAGCGACTTCTTCACTTTCACCGCTAGCGACGGCTACCTGACCTCCAGCGCCGCCACCGCCTCCATCACTATCGGCGCCGTGAACGACCCGCCCGTGGCCCAGGGCCAGGCCGTCTCCACTCCCGAGGACACGCCGAAATCCATCACCCTCACCGCCTCCGACATCGAGGGGAACCCCCTCACGTTCAGCATCGTCGTTCCACCCTCCAACGGGGCGCTCGGCGCTGTGGTGGGCAACCAGGTGACCTACACGCCCAGCGCCAACTTCAACGGGAACGACTTCTTCACCTTCAAGGCCAACGATGGCACCTCGGACTCCAATACCGCCACCGTCTCCATCACCGTCACCGCCGTCAACGACGCGCCCGTGGCCCAGGCGCAAGCCGTGACCACGCCCGAGGACACAGCCGCCACCATCACCCTGGGCGCTACCGACGTGGACAACCTGAGCCTCACCTTCAAGGTCGTGACATTGCCCGACCCGGCCAAGGGCACCCTCCGCGAAGGCGCCAACCCCATCACGTCGGTCCCGCACACCCTCTCCGGCAACACCGTCACCTATGTTCCCAACCTGAACTTCTTCGGGAGCGACTCCTTCACCTTCCGCGCTTTCGACGGTGTGGACGACTCCAACATCGCCACCGTCTCCATCACCGTCACGCCTGTCAACGATCCGCCCGTGGCCATCAGCCAGAGCGTCTCGGTGGCCGCCAACACCTCCACCGTCATCACCCTGGCTGCCACCGATGTCGAGGAGTGCGAACTCATCTTCTCCGTCGTCGCTCCGCCCCCCAACGGCCTCCTGAGCGCCCTCTCCGGCGCGGCGTGCACGCCCGGGAGCCCCAACCTGGATACGGTCACCGTGACCTACACCCCCAGCCGGGACTTCGTCGGCACCGACACCTTTACCTTCCGGGCCAACGACGGCACATCCGACTCCAACGTCGCCACCGTCACCATCACCGTGGGTATCGTCAACACTCCGCCGGCAGCCCAGGCCCAGAGCGTCGCCACTCCCGAGGACACGCCCCTGGGCATCACCCTGGTGGGCACCGACTCCGAGCAGTGCGAGATCACCTTCACCCTCATCCAGGGGCCCTCCCGGGGCACCCTCAGCGCCCTCGCCAACGCGGCCTGCACTCCCGGCAGCCCCAACACCGACCGGGCGACCGTCACCTACACGCCCAACCTGAACTTCTTCGGCAGCGACCAATTTGCCTTCCGGGTCAACGACGGTTTTGACGACTCCAACATCGCCACCGTCTCCATCACCATCACGCCCCTGAACGACGCCCCGGTCGCAGAGGCCCAGAGCGTCTCCACCCTGGAGGACACGTCCAAGACCATCACCCTGGCGGCCTTCGATGTGGACGGCGACACCCTGACCTACTCCATCGTTCGCTCCCCCTCCAGTGGCACCCTGAGCACCGTGGTCGGCAGCCAGGTGACCTACACGCCCAACGCCAACTTCAACGGGAGCGACTCCTTCACCTTCAAGGTCAACGACGGCGCGGTGGACTCCAACGAGGCCACCGTCTCCATCACCGTCGTCTCCGTCAACGACCCTCCCGTGGCCGACAGCCAGAGCGTTTCCGTCACCAATGCCTTGGACATCACCCTCACTGGTTCGGACGTGGAGACGTGCGAGCTGACGTTCAGCATCGTCCAGGGCCCCACCAAGGGCACCCTGGGCTCCATCTCGGGCCTGGCCTGCGCCCCGGGGGCACCCAACACGGACCGGGCCACCGTCAGGTACACCGCCACCGCGGGCGCCAGCGGCAGCGACTCGTTCACCTTCCGGGTCAACGACGGCACCGACCCCTCTAACGTGGCGACGGTTTCCATCACCGTCACCCCGGTAATCGACGCGCCAGTGGCCAACAGCCAGAGTGATGTGCCCGCAACCCAAGGCGTTGCCAAGAGCATCACGCTTACCGCCACGGACGTGGAGACATGCGAGCTTGTCTTCTCCATCGTCCAAAAT
>JACQOS010000115.1 GCA_016202425.1 Chloroflexota bacterium | reverse complement strand
GCCCAGGGCCTTTCAATTGTCGGCTTCACCCCCTCTCTGACTCTCCCCCGTGCAACGGGGGAGAGAAATCCCTTCCCCCGCTCGCGGGGGAAGGTTAGGATGGGGATGCAGGAGCCAGGGACTGCTCTTATGGATAACTGAAAGGCCCTGGGCAAATGCAAGCAATAACTGCTGAAGTGCGGCGCTTTCGTGTATACTGAGAGACCCCCAGCAACGACACGGGGTTTGCTGGTCGGTGACGAATGCCAGCGAAGGAGGCTAACATGGCAACCAGAGTCCACTTCCTCAAGGCCACACGGCTTCTCCTCCCGCTCGCTCTTCTTGCGGCTGCGGCCTGCGCGAAAGAAGCCCCCGCTACGCCCACGCCCTCTCCGACATCTGTTGTCGCGGCAACGCCCACACCTCCCTCAACTCCAACCCCTGTCGTGGCAACGCCCACACCTGCCCCGACCCGTACCCCGACTCCGGCCCCCACGCCCACCCCTGCCTTGAGTGGCAGGATCACCATAGCCTTGGACGAGGAGCCAGGCAGCCTGGACGGGCAGACGACGTCGGGGAATTCCTTGAACCTCATGACGATCTACAACATCTACGAAACCTTCTTGCGGCAGGATACCGAGGGGAAGCTCGTGCCCTACATGGCCGAGAGTTGGAGCACCGTTGACGCAAAGACGTACCGTTTCAAGCTGCGCTCCGGTATCACCTTCAGCGACGGGACCGTCTTCAATGCCGGGGCCGCTAAGGCGACTTGGGACTTCATCAAGCGGCCTGAGTCACGCGTAGGGGGCTCCGCCCGTTACGCCGGCATCACCGAGTTTCGGGTAGTGGACGACATGACGGTGGATATTCTCCACAAGGGAGACATCACTATCCCCTTTTCGATGAGCTACCATTTCCAACTCGCCTCTGCCAAGCAGATTTTGGAGAACCCGGCGAGTAAGGAAACTGCCCCCATCGCTTCCGGACCCTACAAGGTAGACAATTGGCGGAAAGGCGTTGCCGTGACCTTCAAAGCGAGGCCGGACTACTGGGGGAACAAGGTCATGGGTGCTCCCACCATCGCTGAGGTCCGTTATATCACCCGGATTGAGCCTGGGGTCAAAGTGGCCACCCTTCGGGTCGGCGAAGCGGACCTTGCTCCCGGTATTCCTGCGGACCTTGCCACTATCTTGCCCGCCAACATGGTGGTCAACACACCGGGCATCGAGATGTACACTCTCCGCTTTGGCTTCAACGACCCCCTGACCAAAGACCTGCGCCTCCGCCAGGCCGTCAGTCTCGCCATTAACCGGGACGACCTGGTGAAGGTCTACGCCGGGTTCGCCAAGCCCCCCATGGGCAACCAGCTTTGGCCGGAAGGGGTGTCCGGCTGGGCGTCCCGACCCGTTATCAAGCAAGACCTGGCCCAGGCGCGGAATCTGCTGCAGGCGGCTGGGGCTACGGGCAAGAGCGCCGAGTTGGTGTGGCCCACGCACCTCCCGCAGATGGGAGACGTGGCCAAGGTGGTGGCCGCCAATCTCACAACCATCGGCCTGACGGTGACCACCAAACAGATTACCGGCGCAGAGTACCGCACCGTTGTGAGGGAAAAAACGAACCCGCCCCCGTTCGTCTTCAGGAGCTTCGGGCACGAGGAGGGGCTGTCCGAAGTAAACTTCCGGAAGGGGTGGATGTGCGGCGGCGATCAGAGCGTCTATTGTAATCCCGAGCAGGATGCCGCGGCGGAGCAGGCCCTGGCGGAGTTCGATCCTGCCAAACGGACGCAACTCATCCAGCGGATGGCGGACATCCTGGAACGGGAGTTGCCGCTCATCGCACTGGTGAACCCCGGGCTTGTCTACGGGAAGAGCGCCAAGCTAACGCTCCCCCTCTTGCCCAACCATCTCTTGCCTGTTGCCGATATGCGGCTTACGCAATAGGGTGCTGGCTAGCTGCGAAACAGGGTTGGCAAAGGTGCCCTCCTCTCTCATCAAGGGAGAGCCGATGAGAGAGGAGGGCACGTTGCAGACTGGCTCGCTCATGGCGAAGAGCTCCGTGATCCACGGGGGCGAGGAGATGACCCTGTACTTCCTCGGCGTGCTGTCATGGCCCGTGGAACGGCGGGGCACACTGTTGGCGTTTGTTCCTGCCTGCGCCGCTCCCTTCGCTCTGGTTGACCTGGGCAGCCAAGGGCCACAAGCGGTCAAGGGCGCCCTATCAAGAGGTGGGATGGCGTGGTATGGGTAAGTACGTCGTGAAGAGAGTCTTGCGAGGGATTGTCACGCTGTTGGGGATCAGTATCGTTGTGTTTGTGCTGACCCACATCTTTGGCGACCCAGCCATCATGCTGCTGCCCGAAGACGCCACCAAGGAGACGCTCTGGTTCACCCGGGAAAGCCTGGGGCTGAACGATCCCCTTATCATCCAGTTCAAGAACTTCGCCCTGAACGCCCTCAAAGGGGATTTCGGGCCATCCATCCACCAAATGGAGTCCAGCAGGGCTCTGCTCTTGCGCGCCCTTCCGGCCACAGGAGTGCTGGCGGCGGCTGCCCTCGCCGTCGGAGGCACCATTGGCGTGACCATAGGGATTCTCGCCTCCATGAAACCCCGCTCTTGGCTGGATAACGTGGTGAGCACCATCTCTATGGGAGGCGTCTCCACGCCGGAGTTCTGGGTGGCGTTGCTTCTTATTTGGGTCGTCGCCGTGCAGTTTGGTCTTCTCCCCACCTCGGGATACGGCCAATGGCAACACCTCATCTTACCTGCTGTAGTGCTGTCCATACGGCCCACCGGGCGCATTGCCCAGGTGACCCGCTCCTCCATGCTGGACGAGATGAGTAGGCAATACACCGTCACTGCCTACGCCAAGGGTCTAGCGAGGCGGCAGGTCATACGCCGACACGTGTTGAAGAACGCAGGCATTGGCATTGTAACCATGGTCGGTATCGAAGTGGCTGACCTGTTGAGTGGGACGATTATCGTCGAAACCATCTTCGCATGGCCAGGCGTGGGCTTCCAGGCGAAAAGGGCCTTCTTCAGCTCCGACTTCCCGTTGATACAAACGGTGGTGTTGTGGGCTGCCCTGATCACCGTAACCATGAACCTCCTGGTGGATTTGACATATGGCTGGTTGAACCCCCGTATTCGCTATGCTTAGCAGGGTGTTGAAAAACCCTTTCGACCATCCCCCTGTCCCCCTTTCCTTCGCCTGGCTCAGGACAGGCTCTGGCCAGGAAGGGGGTAAGAATTATATCTGGGGGACACCCCCAGACCCCCGCCAACGGGGCTGCGCCCCTCTGGACTCCTCCTTTTTCACCAACCTGTTAGGTTGTTCCCCTGTCCGGCCGAGCGGTAGCTGACTGGGCTGCGGCCAAGAGGTGACGAAATGATGCAAGGGAGGCGTACGCTTACGTCGCGTATGATCGTTCCGTTGCCGCTGCGGGTCCCCTACGAATATCGCCGGCTTGGTAGGCTGCTCCTGAGGGACAAGGTGGCGCTCCTTGCGCTGCTGATACTCCTGGCGGTCGTGGTAATCGCTATTTTCGCTCCTGCCGTTGCCCCTGATGAACCCGATCGGCAGGACCTTGACCAGCGGCTGCTGCCGCCGGCTTGGACGACCGCGGGTACGGCGCAACACCTCCTGGGGACGGATGCCCTTGGCCGGGACAACCTGAGCCGGGTTATTTTCGCCTCACGGGTCTCTCTGGCGGTGGGGGGGAGTGTGATAGGTATCACCCTGGTCATCGGCACGACGCTTGGGCTGCTTTCCGGATACTTCCGGGGGAAATTGGACGACCTGGTCATGGCTATTACCGATAGCATCATGGCCTTCCCCGGCCTCTTGATGATCCTTGCCGTTGCCGCCTTGATGGGCCCGGGGTTGACCACCATCATCGCGGCCCTTTCGGTCCGATTCTGGACCACCTATGCACGTGTCACTCGAGGCCTGGTGATGTCGATTCGGGAGGAGGAGTACATCACCGCTGCCAGGGCCCTGGGGGGATCGGAGCTCCGTTCCGTATGGGTTCACGTGATCCCGAACATCCTCTCCCCTTTGATGGCCCTCATCCCCCTGGAGCTCGGCAGAGTGATGCTGGCCGAGGCTAGCGTCAGCTTCCTGGGTCTGGGGGTCCAGTCGCCAATGACCTCTTGGGGGATGCTCGTTGCCGAGGGGCGGGACTATATCAGCCGGGCATGGTGGCTTATCACCTTTGCCGGCCTGGCTCTCTTCATGACCATCCTCGCCAGCAACATGCTAGGAAGCTGGTTGCGGCTGTCCACCGATCCTATGCACCGGAGGAGGCTGGAGGCTTAGAAGCGCGGTTGAGGGTAGGGCCTCTCATCAGGAGAACAGGCGGAAACCCCGGCGAAAGCGAGGTGCTCTATATGGGAATCACTAGCGAAGTAGCAGGCTTCGTTCTCCGCACCACCTATGACGACCTTCCCCCGCAGGTGGTCCACCTGTCCAAGGCCATGATGCTGAACTCGGCGGGCATTGGGCTGGCAGCCTCGGTGTTGAAGGAAGGCACAATTATCACCCAGTACGTCCAGGATGCTGGAGGCACGCCCGAGTGCACTGTGCTGGGGAAGGCCTTCAAGAGCTCTGCCGCCCACGCTGCCCTGGCCAACGGCACCATGATGCATGCCCTGGACTACGACGAGGCTGTGCTCCGACGAGGGTGCCACCCCTCCAATAGCCTTTTCCCCACGGTTCTGGCCCTGGGAGAGCGACTAGGCTCTTCCGGTAAGGAGGTGCTGGGCGCCTTCGCCGTGGGATGCGAAGTGGCCACCAAGGTGGCGGCGGCGGGTTCTCTGGATGAACCGGAGAGCAAACTGAGGGAGTCGGCATGGCACGGAGGTCCCGTTGGGGGCGTCATGGGCGCTGCTGTTGCGGCGGGGAAACTTCTGGGCCTCAGTCAGGAGCAGATGGAGGTTGCTCTGGGCATAGCCACCTCCACGGCATCGGGAGTGAGGGCGAACTACGGGACCGCCACCAAACCCCTCGACCAAGGCCGCGCCGCCATGAACGGCATAATGGCAGCCCTGCTGGCCCAAAGGGGATTCACTGCTGCCCGGGATGCCATTGAGCATCCTAACGGGTTCCTGGCCTGCTTTTTTCGAGATGCCCCGGTGAAGGAAGAGGAGTTCATCCCCTTCCTTGGCAAGCCCTACGACGTCATCAGCCCAGGTGTGGCCTTCAAGTTATACCCCTGTGGCTCAGGCCTGCACCCCTCTATCGACGCCGTGCTCCATCTGGTGCACCAACACGACTTATCCCCAGAAGACGTAGAGGAGGTGCAGGTAGGCATAGCTCCGAGATCTCAGGGGCTTCTGTCTTTCGCCCGGCCACGCACCGGCCTGGAAGGGAAGTTCAGCATGAACTTCTGTGTTGCCCTGGCCATCCTCTACAGGCGATTGCTGATTTCGCACTTCACCGATGAACTGGTGCGGGACCCCCATCTGGTGGCCCTCGGCGAGAAGGTGACGGTCTCGGTCAGCGAGCGGTCCACCGTCCAGGTCTCCCGGCCGAGTACAGCCACTATCATCACCAAGGATGGACGACGGCTGGTCCATCGGGTGGAACACGCTCGGGGGCATCCCGAAAACCCGGCTAAGTGGGTGGACTTGGTGGAGAAATATCGCTATTGCTCCCAAGGAGTCATCGCCAACCAGAAGGTCGAGATGTCCATTCAGCTCTTCGGCACGTTGGAAAGGCTTCCTGACGTGCGCCAGCTAGCCGCCTTGCTGGCGGGCCACCCCGGCCTCGGACATACCGGTCCGTCTGACTGAAGCGTACTTGGTCTCGTGGATGCCGAGAGTCTTCAGGTTGAGGGACTTTGGGATGTGTTCGATACAGCTTGGGATAGCTAAGCTTACCCTGGAACCGCGTCAGAGCTCAAGAGAATGGAGGGGAAAGTGACGGTAGGCAGGCCAGCCGGACACCTGGTTGTTCAATTGGTGGGGGACATCTACGTCAGGCGTGAGGAGCCCCTCTCGCTCTTTGTGCATGTAGCTCCATTGCTGCGGCAGGGGGACATTACCATTGGCAACCTGGAGGGCCCCATTACCGACCGAGGCCAGCCTCTCCAGGGCAAAATTCAGCCGGGACAGTCGTACTATCGGGCTGCCCCAAACGTAGCTCAGGTCCTGGCGGATGTGGGGTTCGATGCCGTGTCCCTGGCGAACAACCATATGATGGACTACGGACCAGAGGGGCTGACCCAGACTCTAGAGTTGCTCCGCCAGGCGGGGATTCGTTATGCTGGCGCTGGCAGGAACGTCGAAGAGGCTCACCAGCCCGCCACCATGGAGAAAAACGGCGTACGTCTAGCTCTCCTTTCCTATACGTCGGTGTTCCTCCCAGTAGAGTTTCCCGCAGGAAAAGACAGGCCAGGTGTAGCAACAGCCAAGGTCCAGACCGCCTATCACACCCCCGTGAATGCGCTTATCGAGCCTGGGTTCCCTCCTATCATCTACACCATCCCTGATCCAGGGGAGACTGACCGTATCCTTGACGATATACGAAGGGCCAAGCAGCAAGCGGACGTGGTAATCGTGAGCTGGCATTGGGGGATCTCCCGGGGATATGGCCAGGTAGCAGGCTACCAGAAGGAGCTAGGCCGGGCAGCCATCGATGCAGGAGCGGACTTGATCATGGGGCATCACCCCCATCAGCTCCAGGGTATGGAGATGTACAAAGGTAGACTTATCGCCTACAGCCTGAACGAGTTTGGTCTGGAGCGGGCTTACGCGCGACCCTTTGCTGGCTCAGAAACGGTGCTGCTGAAGTTCCATATAGAGCACAGGAACGTGAAGGGCTACTCGTTCATTCCCGGCTGGATTGACCGTGCAACCTTCGAACCCAGGCTGGTGGACTTGGACGAGGGGCGGCCCGTCATCGAGAAGATGGAGAAGATGTCTGAAGAGTTTGGCACCACCTTCACCATGCAAGGCAACGAGATGGCGATTGGGGGCCCCAGGCCGGGGACCCCCCCTGCCCCACGGGGGGTACAGGCCCTGGCTGACAGCCTTATTCCAGCCGGTGACATCCCCTCTCGCAGGAGGAGTGCAGGCTCTAGCCAGCAACCGTCAGGAAGAAGGGACTAGAAGCTGTTCGGAAATTCGTCTCGGGGGAGTCCATCCCGACGGGTCGGGATGGCGGGGGTCTGGGGGTGTCCCCCAGCTATCTTCTCTTCCCCCTCTCCCTTGGCAAGGGAGAGGGGGTACAGGGGGTGAGGGTTTCCCGAATAGCCTCTAGGTCAGTGGTCTTGGGGCAGCGATGGTGTCAGCCCCTTTCCTGGCCTCCTCCACTCGATGGAGCCCGAAGTCGTACAGACCGCCCGGACCGTGCAGATTGCAGGATCGCGTCGGCGACCCGCACCATCTCGAGCCCGTCAAGCCCAGACGCATTGGGCTCTCTCTGTAGCCTTACGGAGCAAGTGAAGTTTTCAACTTGGCGCACGAAGTTCTCAATAGTCGGCACTTTACTTGGGAACGAAGCCTGCAACGCGACATCCTCGCCTTCGCCACGGAACTCTCCCTGAAGCGGCATGCCTACCGTCTGGATGCCTTCTAACCGTGCCCTGGTGCCGTACAGGACCACGTCGTTGTGGGCGCGAGGCACACGGATACTGCTCACAACAGTGGCGAAGGGGCCGTCTGCAAACTTCAAGATCGCGATAGTCATCTCATCGACGAGGCCCTCGTCGAGGCGCCCGTCGCTGGCTGCCCACACCTCTACGATCTCTTTGCCGAGCAGGAACCGCAGCAAGTCTATAGGATGGAGACCGCTTCCCATGAGAGCGCCCCCTCCAGCCAGGGAAACATCCGCCCGCCAGCCCCGGAAGTAGCCGCCCCCGAAGCCATGGCTGTACTGTGCCACCGCAAGGGTGATGTCGCCAGCGAAGCCGCTTGCCAATAGCCGCTTCATTTCCTGGTGGGCAGGGTGGTGCCGGTTTTGGAAGCAGACCCCGAGGCGGACGTTGTGCCTCTGGCATGCTTCGACCATAGCTTCTGCGTCAGCCACTGAGAGCGCCATAGGCTTCTCACACAGCACGTGCTTCCCTGCAGCGGCAGCCAGCAACGTCTGGGGCGCGTGCAGGGCATTCGGCGTCGCTATGTACACCACCTCCACGGCGGGGTTCTGTAACATCATCCCGAGGTCTGTATAGAACCAGGCCGCCCCGTGGGTTTCGGCGAAGGCCCTGGCCCGCTCCTCGTTTCGGCTGCACACGGCGACGAGACGCGCTCCCTTCGCCGATTGGATGGCCGGCGCCATCCGCGCATCGGCGTGCCTGCCGATTCCGATGATTCCCCAACCCAAGGTGGAGGAAGACCGCTGTTCGACGGTGCTCATGTCTCGTACCTCACGGATGGGCGCCGGGCAGTTGCCCCGGCCCCACGGGGATTACCTGGACGCGCGGCCTGGTGTCCATCATCGCCCTATGAACGGCGGACGCACCATCCAGCGAAGGGCGCCTGCCCTACGGCTTTGCAAATCGGGCCACAAGCTCGCGGCTCCTCTTCATCAGGCCTCGGAAACAGTTGCCAATCTGGTAGGCGTCGGTCGTGTAAAAAAAGACCCGAGGCCCGTCCTCCCTTTGGAGCCACTGTGCCGTGTCCTCGGGGGTCTTCGCCGGGACCATGACGGTAACCCCTGCAGATTTCGCCAGCTTGATGATATGTTCCTGTGCTTCCACCAGTCGGGGATCGTCTCGGCTGACGCCCAAGGAGAACGAGAGGTCGCCAGGGCCCATGATTACTGCATCTACTCCTGGCACTCCTAAGATTTCCTCAGCGTGCGCCAGGCCCTCTTTCGTCTCAATCATAACCGCGATTGCCACATCATTGGACCGTCGAGTGTAATCGTCCTGGGACATGAGGAAATAATCACCAGCGCGACTCCCCTGGCATGCTCCCCGCTTTCCCATGGGCGGTATCCTACAGAGCGTGACGATATCTTCTGCGGTGTTTTTAGATTCGACGCGTGCGAACAGTAAACCATCAACTCCCGTGTCCAGTACCCTGGCAATCACGTACGGGTCCGGATGTGATAACCTGACAATACAGGGAATACCAGCCGCTTCTGCCGCTCTGGCCAACCTCTCGATAAACGCGATGTCATAACTTGCATGCTCGTTGTCGAACATGACGAAGTGAAACCCTGCGTATCCGAGCATGTCAACGATGGCTTCCGCGGGGATGAAAACAAACATACCGGCAGCAAATTTGCGGCTCTGCAAGAGTTCCCGAAATCTGTTTCCCTTCATCCTAGCTGGCATGGCGTCCTCCTACGTGTCCACCAGGAGTCGTAAGCCCACTGAGTCAAGGGAGATGCGTTCCACGGGCCTTTCCTCGTCCTGAAGGGGAAACAAAGTCCTCGCGAACCATGCCCTGGGCGATGCTCTGGTAAGGCGGACACGGTCGGCCATGCCACTGCGATCTGGCTGCACCGCAGACCTGCCCGGCGCCCCAAAGGCCGGGGACCCTACATCCGGTCGGCGAACGTCGCGTTGTGCACGTGTACCTTCAGAGGCTTCAGCTCGTTACACAGGTCGGCGACAAACTCCGAAAACCTGTTCAGGATACGGGTCCCCTTCTCCGCGGTGGCGCGCATCGGGTTGCCCACCGTGCCGCTCTCGCTGTAGTCGGAGTTCTCCTGCGGCATGAAGACCCCGTGGCCAGCGAACTTGATCGCCTTTGAGAAGCCGGCGTCCTGCTGAAATTTCTTGCTCGCCGCTACGTAAGAGGGCGTACTGGGCTTCACGGCGGCTGCCCGTTCCCACCGCACCATGGCCTTGTCAATGGCCAGGATTTCGGAGGTCTCTATCTCACTGGCATGCCACTGGGGCAACTCCTGCGGAGGGTTCTCGACAATGTCATTAATCATGCTCCTCGTCAGCGTGGGAAGGTCGGCCCCGACAAAAAGCGCCCCGGTCTCGTACTTGATACGGCGCATCAGCGTCCAGATGGGGGGGATGTTGCCTTCGTGCTGGCTCACCACCACCAGCTTGGTCCAGCCGTTGTGAATGAGGCTCCGGCAGATATCGCGCATGTACTCGACGAACACCGACTCCCGCACCGTCAGCGTGCCGGGCCGCCCCTCCAAGTGCTGGGGCGAGACTCCAATGGTTACTGTGGGGGTAAACGGCACACGCGCGAGAGCCGCCGCACGGTGGGCCACAGCCTCGGCGATGAATGCGTCCGTCCCCAGAGGGCAGTGATAACCATGCCCCTCCGTAGCCCCCATGGGGATCAGCACCACCCCTCCGGCATCCTGGCACAGGCGCTGTGCGTCTGGCCAAGGGATATCTAGCAAGCTCAACTCGTTCATCTGCGCTCCGGCCTCCTCTCGCATGCTGGTTCACACCTACCGGGGTGCAACGTGAGGGGGGGGTACTCAAGGACATCCGCCAACTGCTGGACGGGCCTGGTCACCCGGCCCCCCGGCGCACTGAGGCCTCCTCGGCAGCATGGGTGCCGGCGATCTTCCCAAAGGTCGCACCGGACAGGAGACCACAGTGGCCTGGGTAGTTGTTGTAGAAGATCCCTCCCACGATCGTCCCGCAGGCATAGAGCCCGGGGATGGATCGCTCCCGGGTGTCCTGCACCTGGGCCTGCTGGTCGATGCGGAGCCCACCAAAGCTGAAGGTGACGCCGGTGGTCACCGCCAAGCCAAAGTAGGGTGGGGTATCCAGCGGCAGAGCCCAGTTGGTCTTGGGAAGTGGTAGCCCCCGGGTAGCCAGGCCATCGAGGATGAACGGGTCAAAGTTCCCCCCCTGCACCGCAGCGTTGAATCGCTGCACGGTCCGAATGAACCCCTGGCGGTCCTCGATGCCCAAGCGATCTGCCAGCTCCTCTAGGGTATCGGCCTCTATGCCGCGAACGGGCCTCCACTGCTGGATGACGGGGGTGACCTTGGCGTCGAAGATTTCGAAGGCTACCCCCCGGGGTTGACGCACCACCTGGGGTCCCACCTTCGTGACGTTGTCGTTGAAGAAGCCGTCGCCCTCGTCTACGAAGCGTTCGCCGCGGATGTTCACCAGGATCCCCAGGCTCAGGTAAGAACGGTCCAGTTCCTGCGACCCTGCAACCTTGCTCTGCCGACCGAAGGGGGGCGACGCAATGTCCACGAGCACATTGTGGCAGAAAGTCCATTGGCCGCAGGGCATGGCCCCGACCTCGAATGCCATGCGGTGGCCATCACCGGTGTTGTAGGGCACTGCCCGCACCGGCACCTGCTCCCAACCCGGGCCCAGGTAGGCTGCTCGCTTCTCCGCATTGGCCTCATACCCTCCACAGGCCAGCACCACTGCTCCAGAGGTAAAGTCCCGATAACCCTCCGGGGTCAGGGCTCGAACCCCAGATACCCTTCCCCGGGCATCCTGCAGGAGGCTCACCGCCGGGGTATCATAGCGATGCTCCACACCCATCGCCTCCGCCAGTTCGTACCACTTCGCCAACATCCCCCACCCACCCCCGACGATCTGTACCGGCTGGATATGCAGGGGGTTGTTCAGGGTGGGCACCCAGGTGAAGCCCGTCTGGGCCATCCAGAGAGCGGTGGGAAAGCCTTGCGTTACGAGAACCTGCACCAGGTTCGGGTCGCTGCGCCCCTCGCAGATCCGCATGAAATCGTCATACAGCTTGGCTTGGGTGTTCTTTCGCCCAGGCCTTGCCAGCCAGGCCTGCATCTGTTTCTCTTCATCTGGTGAGAAGTCGCGCACCAGAGGCCTCAGATCCTCCACCGTCTCAAAAGGAAAGCGCATCCTGCCTCCCGTAAAGTTGCCGGTGCCGCCCCGCGCGTGCTCGGGAGCCTTCTCCAGCACCGTCACCCGGGCTCCCTGCTGAGCGGCGGCCACGGCTGCGGCGTGGGCCGCGTGTCCTGCCCCTACCACTACCACATCGCGATGCACCTTCGTTGCCACTACTTACCTCCTCGCCCTACGCCTCTTTGCGGGAACGGCACCCTCGTCCGTGGGCGGATGTTACCTAGGATACGAGATGGTGTCAACCCCGCGTGCTGAGTGAGGACGTTGCCCTGCTACGCGGTTGCCGTGGCAGGAAGAGGCCGGGGGATACGCCCCGCTTGACCCGGGGAGGCCAGGGCCTAGCTTGGCTCAGGCGCGGGGGCAGGGGAGTCCGCTTTGCCCCTGAGCGCCTCCAGACGCTCCAGCAGCCCATGCACGATGAGCTCGTACTCGCGGCGGACCTTGGGGCTGGCCAGCACCGCGGGCCGAGAGTCCTGCCGGTACTCCTTGCGCATCTCCAGGCGGCCCAGGAAGGACAGGCCCGTCTCCCGGGCCAACTCCTCCCCCGCGCCGCTCCCGAACATCTCCCCCGAGAGGTTCTCCACCACCCCCAGGACGTTCACGTTCATCTTCTTGATCATGTTGATGGAGCGCTTGGCATCCAGTTTGGCCAGGGCCTGGGGCGTGGTGACCACGACGAACCCGTCCATTTGCAGGGCCTGCATGACCGTGAGAGGCGCGTCCGAGGTCCCGGGAGGCAAGTCCACCAGGAGGAAGTCCAGGTCGCCCCAGTTGGTGGCCTGGAGGAACTGGTTGATGGCGTTGTGGATCATGGGCCCGCGCCAGATGATGGCCTCTTCCGGGTTCTGCTGAAAGAAGGCCATGGACATGACTTTGACGCCATGGCCGGTGGAGGGGAGGAACTCGCCGTCTTCATGCCCGGGGGGCTGAGTCACACCCAGGGCCATGATCACGTTGGGACAGTCGATGTCGGCGTCCAGGAGGCCCACGCGATGCCCTTGCTGGGCCAGCGTCACCGCCAGGTTCACCGCCACGGTGGTCTTCCCAACGCCACCCTTGCCGCTGTACACGCCAATCTTGGTCTTGATGCGGCCGAGCCGCTCACCGATCTGCCGGCGCCGTTGCCAATCCTGCTTGATGGCCTCCAGGCGCTGGCGCTGGAGGGGGCTCACGGGCCGCTCCGGGCGCTGCTCGGTTGGCGGCTGCCCTTCCCCTGGCGGCACAGACGCAGACTGCTTGCGGGGCTGCTCCGTCACGCTTTTTCTCCGAGAGCAGGACTACCGGGCTAGAGGCCCAGGATCTTCTTGCCCTCTTCGGTGATCATGTCGGGGTTCCAGGGGGGGTCATACACCATCTCGACGTCCACGCCCTCCACACCTTCGAGCTCCGCTATGGCCCATTCCGCCTGTTGGGCGATGTACGGCCCCATGCCGCATCCCGGGGCGGTCAGTGTCATGAGCACCCGGACCCTGTTCCCCTCTTCCACGTCCACGTTGTAGATCAGGCCCAGGTCCACCACGTTCACCGGTATCTCCGGGTCGTAGACATCCCTGAGCTGCTGGAGGACCCGCTCCTTGGTGATGCTCGATACCGTGCTCATGCCTTGTGCCCCCTTCGGCGCTCCCGTTCCCGAATCTAACGCCCATTTTACCAAATGGTGACCAATTCGGTCAACTTTCCCCTCTTCGGCCAGGGTGCCTGGGAGAGCGCCAGCGCCTGTTAGCTCCTGTCCTGGACGGCTCCCGGCGCGTCCCCCACCAGCCCCAGCTCCATCTCTCCCAGCACGGCGGTCCCCGCCACTCCGCCCAGGGGCCAGTCGAAGGCCACCCGCCATCCGCGGGATTCCGGTGGTCCCTGGAAGGGCCCTCCGAAGGTCCCGGCATACCTGGCCAGGGCCGTCACTTTCCCCGTCCTGCCGTAGTGCTTCGATGCCGGGTTGATGACCCTGACCCTCCCACCCACCTGAAGGCGCGGCTCCATCATCCCCCTTTGACGTGCGGTGCCAGGGCGCTGGCCATGAGCGCCTCGGCCTTCTCCTTGGTGGGTGCGAGGGAGAAGAACAGGGTATTGCCCACGGCCTTCAACATGAGGTGCACGTCCTGGAAATTGCGGTACAGCACCTCCTGTCCCTGGACCTGAGGGCCCTTCTCCAGACCAGCGCGGTCCGCGAAGTTGTTGAGGAAGAAGTTCACCAACACCCCCGGGTACGTGGACCGGACCACGAACAGGGCGCCCACCGTCGTCTCTCGGAGATATGCTGGGGTCACCCTGGCCGGCAGCGTCACGGGGGCGTTCGCGTAGGCGATGAACGCTATGTCGCCGATCTGGACCGCTCCCAGGGCGGGCGCCACATTGCCCAGGTTCATGCCTCCTTTGGCAGCCAGGGAGTCCAGGAGCTGGCTGTTCACCTTCAGGAACCCCGCCGCCACCGGGTCCCCGGGAGGCGAGGCGGGAAGCAACCGCAGCAGCTCCCACTGCTCGGTGTACCGCTCGGAGAACTTCCGCTTCACGTTGCTGCCCGCAGCGTTCCTGAGGGCATCGGTCCATTGCCCGGACCCCTGGAACGCCAGGAGCTCATCGTTGGCGCGCTGCACCCGGAGGGTGCCCCTGGCCTGGGCCTCCACCTGCGCCTCGGCGAAGCTGGCCTCTGCGGCGCTCACGAAGTCCACCAGCACACCGAACGACTCAATATCCGTAGGGCCCAGCCAGACGGCAATCCGGTCCACGCCCGCCTGGACCGGCGCGCCCGGGGGCAAGGACTCCTTCGGGACGAACCATTCCAGGGGTATGGTCAGCGGCGTGGTCTGGCTGAGATACGCGTACCCGCCCATGTCCGCCTCCGGGAGAGCCGTCTCCACGAACCCGGGGGGGAGCTTCGGGTCCTGCGGTACCAGCGTGGGCGCGCACCCTGCGGAGGCGGCGAGCGCCAGGAGCAACGCCAGCCCGGCTAACGTCGGTCGAAGGGTTCTCGCTCGCGTCATGAACAGTGACATCTCATCTCTCCTTGGAATGTCTTCGGTTGGGGGCCGCGACCAGGGGAGGCCCTGCCGTCAGCCGGGCTCCGGCGGAGGCGACACGGGCCTCCTCCTCGCCCGCCATCAGCCTCCGCAGCTCCACGATCTCGTCCCGCAGCAGGGCCGCCTTCTCGAACTCGAGCGCCCGGGCCACCTGCTTCATCTGCGACTCCAGGTCCTTGACGATGCGCTGCAACTGGTCCTTGGGCAGGTCCCGGTACGTCGTGTACGTAGCCTTGGGTTCCGCCACCGCCCTCAGCCGGTCGGTGATGTCCCGGATGGCCTTCCTGATGCCTTCGGGGGTGATGTTATGGGCCTGGTTGTGGGCCTCCTGAAGCGAACGGCGGCGCTGGGTCTCCTCCATGGCCCTCCGCATGGAGTCCGTGACCATGTCGGCGTACATGATGATGTGGCCTTCCACGTGCCGGGCCGCCCTGCCCATGGTCTGGATGAGGGCCGACTCCGACCGCAGGTAGCCTTCCTTGTCGGCATCCAGGATGGCGACCAGGCTCACCTCGGGCAGGTCCAGGCCCTCCCGCAGAAGGTTGATGCCCACCACCACGTCGTAGACGCCCAGCCGGAGATTGCGCAGGATATCGCTCCGCTCCAGGGTGTTCTGCTCCGAGTGAAGATAGTACACCTTCACGCCCATCTCCCGAAGGTAGTCAGCCAGCTCCTCCGCCATGCGCTTGGTGAGGGTGGTGACCAGGCACCGCTGGCCTTTCTCAGCCCGCAGGCGGATCTGCTCCAGCAGGTCATCGATCTGCCCCCTGGTAGGTTTGACCTCCAGCGTGGGGTCCAGCAGGCCCGTGGGGCGGATGACCTGCTCCACCACCTGCTGGGAGTGCTGGAGCTCGTAGGGGCCCGGGGTGGCGGAGACGTAGACGGCCTGGTTGACGTGGGCCTCGAACTCCTGGAAGCTCAGGGGGCGGTTGTCCAGGGCAGACGGTAGCCGGAACCCGTAGTCCACCAGCGTCTGCTTCCGGGAGATGTCCCCGTGGTACATGCCGTGGAGCTGCGGGACAGTCATGTGCGCCTCGTCGATGAACAGCAGGAAGTCATCGGGGAAGTAGTCCAGGAGACACCACGGGGTGCTCCCCGGCGCCCTCCGCCCGATGTGCCGGGAGTAGTTCTCAATGCCGGAGCAGTAGCCCACGGTCCGCAGCATCTCCAGGTCGTAGTTGGTGCGCGACTCCAGGCGCTGGGCCTCCAGGAGCTTCCCCCCGCTCCTGAGCTCCGGGAGCCGCTCCGCCAGCTCCGCCTCGATGTCCCTGATGGCCAGCTCCATCTTCTCCGCCGAAGTGACGAAGTGCTTGGCGGGGTAGATGTCAATTTCGTCCCTCTGGACCAGGATCTCCCCGGTGAGCGGGTCCAGCTCTTCAACGCGCTCCACCAGCTCGTCCCAGAACTGGATGCGGATGGCCCGCTCCTCGTACGCGGGAATGATCTCCAGGGTATCGCCCCGTAGTCGGAACTTGCCGCGGGCCAGGTCCATGTTAGTGCGCTCGTACTGCATGTCCACCAGGTGCCTCAGGAGCTTCTGCCGGTTCCTGCGCTCCCCCACCTTGACGCTGGCCACGAAGCTGTAGTACTCGTCGGGTTCGCCCAGACCGTAGATGCAGGAGACGGAGGCGACGATGACCACGTCGCGCCGGGTGAGCAGGGCGCGGGTGGCGGCGTGGCGCAGCTTGTCGATCTCCTCGTTGATGTCGGCGTCCTTCTCGATGTACAGGTCGATCTGCGGGACGTAGGCCTCCGGCTGGTAGTAGTCGTAATAGCTAACGAAGAACTCCACCGCGTTGTGAGGGAAGAACCCCTTGAACTCCGTGGCCAACTGGGCCGCCAGGGTCTTGTTGTGGGCGATGACCAGGGTGGGCCGCTGCACCCGCTCGATGACCCCGGCCATGGTGAAGGTCTTGCCGGAGCCGGTGACGCCCAGGATGGTCTGGTGCTTCAGGCCGGCCTGGAGGCCCTGGACAAGCTTGTCAATGGCCTGGGGCTGGTCCCCCGTGGGCCGGAAGTCGGAGACGAGCTGGAAGCGGCCTTCGGTGACGGTGGTCATGGGAGGTCTGCTACAGGGTGATGCGATGCCGGAACGTACCCATGGTCCCCCAACGATGATAGCAGAACCTTGCCGCCCGTGGCCGACCCCTGCGCGACCCGTTGGTGGTCGTCTCGCCTACTTCCTACACACTGGGTAGCGAATGATGGTCTTCTGGACCTTTGCCCTGGGAGAGGTGAGGTACTCCTCCTCGTGGGCTCCGGCAATCTGGTAGCCCTGCTCAGCGATGAACCGGTGGAGCCTTTCGACAGTAGGCATTTCGTCCGAGTAGGGGCCAACGTGAAGGACCTGGGCCACGGTACCGTACTCCCAGGCCTCCAGCCTGACGGCGACGCCCTGGGCCCTTTGCGGGGGCTCGGCGGTGTCATCGGGGACCGGCAGGCCCCACACGCCAACCCACTCTTCGTTGGGAACCAGGTGGGCATTGGGCCACCGTGTCCTCGGCGCCGCCACCTTGAAGTCCACGCCCCTCTTCCTGAGGGCGAACTTCAGGGCGTACACCGAGGCATAGAGGGCGCGAAGAGCCTGAGGTGCAACCCTGGCAGGGTCGCCCTTCGTGTACACGACCGCCATCTTCTGCGACGGCATCTCTGCGATTTGCGGCGTCGCCCCCGGACCCTTCTTCCTTTGCACTGTGCTCATTGTGTCCGTCTCCTACCCCCGGGCCAGCCGCTGCAAGGCCAGCCGCACCCGCTCCTCCAGGGACAGCCCCTCCTGCTTGGGCAGCGCCTGGACGGCGCGCTGGGCCTCTTGCGCGGAGTAGCCCAGGGCCTGGAGGGCCGCCACCACATCATCCCCGGCGGCGCCGGCCGTTACCGCGGCCACGGCCTCCCACTCCCGCTGGAGCTTAGCCTGAAGGTCCACCACGATGCGCGCGGCTGTCCGTTTCCCGATGCCAGGCGCCACCATCAACCCTTCGGCGTTGCCGCTCACGATGGCCCCGGCGGCCTCCTCCGGAGCCATGACCGAGAGGAGGTCCAGGGCGTGGCGAGGCCCCACGCCGCTCACCCCCAGCAGCAGGTCGAACAGGCGCTTTCCCTGAGGTGTCGGAAACCCGTACAGCGCCGGCAGCTCGTCCCGGACCAGAAGCGTGGTGTACAGGGTGACCTCCTGGCCCACGCCCCCCAGGCCGCCCGCCAGCCGAGCAGGCACCCGGACCTGGAGCCCCACACCTCCCATCCGCACCAGCACGTACCCCTGGCCCAACTCCTCCAAGACCCCCCGGATGGACACAATCATCGGGCTGCTCGCGGACTAGAACTCATCTCAAAACCCTACCCCCTGGCCCCCTCTCCCGTCTCAGGCGGGAGAGGGGGAGCAGGGCTCGCCCTGCACCCCCATGTACCAGCGTTGCAGCATACCTACGACAGGCGACGGTAGCAAGTCGTGGGTCTGGGCAGTGCCCAGTGGGGGACACCCCCAGACCCCTGCCATCCCGACCCGTCGGGATGGACTCCCCCAGAAAGGAGTTTTGAGACAGGTACTACTTTTTTCCAGAGGACAGGGAGGCCGCTACGCGAGCCTGCAAGTGGCAAAGGGCCACCGCCAGGCCGTCGGCGGCATCTTCAGGATCGGGCGGCAGGTCCAGGCCCAGGTAGAGACGCACGGCCTCCTGCACCTGCATCTTCCCGCTTCCTCCGTACCCGGTAACGGCGTTCTTGACCCGTGCCGGTGAATAGCGAGCGACGGGTATGCCCCGTGCCGCCGCGGCCATGAGGGCGACCCCCTGGGCCTGACCGACCGCCATGGCGGCAGGGACGTTCCTCGCCACGAAAGGCTCCTCCACCGCTATCTCGGTGGGAGACCAGCGTTCCAGGAGCGCCAGAAGCTGCCGATGCAGCAGGTGCAGGCGCTCGCCCAAGGCAAGCCCCCGCCGGGCCGTCAGGACACCCCAACCGAGGGCCATCACCGCTCCTCCGGCCTCCTCCACAACCCCGTAGCCCATCTGGAGGGTCCCGGGATCAACGCCCATCACTCGCAGAATAGCGCCTTTACCTCGAGGGAGCAACGTTCAAGACGCAAAGGCAGGGCTGCCGGGCTCCTGGGGACAGAGGGGCATCAGGCAGCCCCCTTTGACTGCGCCAGCACCTCGTTGGGGAACGTCGCGTTGGTGTAGACGTGCTGGACATCGTCCAGCTCCTCCATGCGCTCCAGAAGACGCAGGGTCTGCTCCCCGTGTCTTGCATCCAGGGGTACCACGGACTTGGGGATGAAGGCGAGCTCAGCGCTGAGCACCTTCGCGCCCCCGGCCTCCAGGACACGGCGCACCCCTTCGAAGTCGTCCGGTCCGGTCCGCACCTCCAGGACGTTCCTGTCCGCGTCGAAGTCCTCGGCCCCCCCATCGATGGCCGCGAGGGCCAGCTCCTCCGCCTTCCCCGGCGGCGCCTCCACCGTGATCACTCCCTTCGACTCGAAGTTCCAGGCGACGCACCCCTTCTCTCCCAGCGCGCCGCCCCCTCGGGTGAAAACGTTCCGCACCTCAGAGACGGTCCTGTGCGGGTTGTCCGTCACCGCCTCCAGCAGAATGGCGCTGCCCCCTGGTCCGTAGCCCTCGTAGAGCACCTCCTGCAGGGACTCGTGGCCATCCTCCCCTGTGCCGGCCCCTCGCCGGATAGCCCGCTCGATGTTCTCCGTGGGCATGTTGTTGTCCTTGGCCTTCTGCGCCGCGAGGCGAAGGCGGACGTTGGATTCAGGGTCCTGGCCTCCCTGGCGAGCAGCGACGGTGATTTCCCGGGCCAGCTTCGTGAACAACTGGCCCCGCCGGGCGTCAGCCACCCCCTTCTGGTGCTTGATGGTCGACCACTTAGAATGTCCGGACATGGGAAACGCACCACCTCAGCCGATGGCTCGCTACGGACGATTCTAGCACCGGCGAGGGAAAAGGGTCAAAAAAAGACCCTTCACTACGGCCCGCACCTGTTCTCCCTCCCCACACCGTTGATGGCAGCAGCCCCTGAACGCTCCAGGCCCAGTCCGCCTAGCGGCCTTTCCACTGAGGCTGCCGCTTCTCGGCAAAGGCGCGAGGCCCCTCCCGGTAGTCCTCCGTCATGGCGTTCCACCGGGCTATCTTGTCCGACAGCCGGACGGCGTTCTCCAACCCCAGGTTGGCGCCCCGCCACATGGCCTCAATGGTCCCCGACAACGCCAAGGGCGCGTTCTGCCTGACCTTCTCGGCCAGCTCCTGCGCCCGCGCCTGCAGTTGGTCCGCCGGGACCACCTCCGTCACCAACCCCATCTCGTAGGCCCGCTGGGCGCTGATCCGTTCGTAGCGCCCCACAAGACCGACGCGCAGGGCCTGGAAGTAGCCAATGAACCGGCTCAGGACCACCACCTCAGGCTGGCTCACGAAACCCAGCGAGGTGTGGGGATCGGTGAACGTGGCCTCTTCCGAGCAAATAGGCAGGTCGGACTCCAGGATGAAGCGAAAACCGCCGCCCGCGCAGATGCCGTTGACCGCGCAGATGACCGGCTTGAACACCTCGGCCCGGCGGGGCGTGAATTTCGCGATCCCCGAAAGGTCAGGTATCCCTGCCGCCCCCTCCTTCACGTCCCAGCCCGCGCAGAACCCTCTCCCCTTCCCCGTGATGATGGCTACCCTCATGTCGGGGTCGGAGCCAAAGTCCCGCCAGATCTCCTCCAGCTCCTGCATCATCTTGTTGCCGTAGGCGTTGAGCTGCTGGGGCCGGTTAAAGGTAACGTACGCCACCTGGTCCCGCTTTTCATAGATAACCATCTCGTACCCCATGGCTCCTCCTTCCTTCCAGAACCCTCCACAACGCGTGAACTCATCTCAAAACCCTCACCCCCTGGCCCCCTCTCCCGCCTCAGTCGGGAGAGGGGGAAGAGGACGAATCTGGGGGACACCCCCAGGCCCCTGCCAGAGGGGGGCAAACCCCCTCTGGACTCCCCCAGAAGGAGTTTTGAGACAGATTCGTGAAACGCCCCCAGGCCTTCCAGCCTGCCTCCTTCCTTGGGGAGCGCCATTGTATCGCACCTCTCCCACCGCCAGCAAGGGCGGGGCATGTCCGGCGATTACCGGCCCTTCCATCGGGGCTGGCGTTTCTCCGCGAAGGCCCTGGGGCCCTCCCGGGCGTCCTCCGTCATGAAGTTCCGCCGGGCAATCTGGGCCGACAGGGCGATGGCGTCCTCCACGCCCAGGTTCAGGCTCCGCCACATGGCTTCGATGGTGCCTTCCAGCGCCAGCGGCGCGTTCTGCTTGATGGTCTCGGCCAGCTCCGTGGCCCGAGGCAGGAGCCGCTCCTGGGCGACGACCTCGCTCACGATGCCCAGCCCCAGGGCCTGCTGGGCGGAGAGGAGTTCGTACCTGCCCATCAGCCCGATACGCAGCGCCGCGCTGTACCCGATGCGTCGGCTCAACGCAATAAGCTCCCGATGGCTCACGTACCCCACCGACGTGTGGGCGTCCAGGAACGTCGCCTCTTCCGAGCAGATCTGGATGTCCGAGTCCAGGACGAAGTGGAAGCCGCCGCCCACGCACGCGCCGTTGATGGCGCAGATGACGGGCTTGAACACGCCGCTTCTGCGGGCGGTGATCTTCATGGTCGCCGCCACATCCCGCTCTCCCACCGCCGCCTCTTTCAGGTCCAGCCCCGCGCAGAAGGCCTTCCCGCTTCCGGTCACGATGGCGACGCGCGCCTCCCGGTCCTCCCCGAAGTCCCTCCACGCCCGCTCCAGTTCCTGCATCATGGGCATGTTGAAGGCGTTGAGCCGCTCCGGCCGGTTCAGGGTAACGTAGGCGATGTGGTCCTTCTTCTCGTAGAGAATCGTGCTTCGCTCCATGGGGCCTCCTCGTACTCTGCCCGACGCTCGCCCACCGACAGCGGCCCTTGCGGCTACGAACGCTCGTGCTCTCGCCACAGGCGCTCCACGGTCCGCAGGGTGAGCCCGAGGCCGAAGCCGCGCCTTCTCAGGTACCCGGCCAGGCGGCGCCGGAACCTGGCCTCGTCGGCATCCTGGAGCACGGGCACTCGCTGCCGCCCTGCCCGGTAGGCGCTTCCCTCGTCGTCCAGGCCCGCCACCACGGATTCCGCTACTTCCTGAGCCACCCCTCGATCCCGCAGCTCCCGGCGGATCAAGGCTGCGCTCCGCGGCCGGTGAGCCTCCCGGCTCTGTCGCCAGAAGCGAGCGAACGAGACGTCGTCCAGGTAGCCCCGCTGCCGCAAGCGCTCCAGCGCACCCTGGACCGCTTCTGGGGAGAAGCGACGCCCCAGGCGCAGGCGCATCTCTTCCCGGCTCCGGGGACGGTAGGCCAGCAGCCGCAGAGCGGCCTGCCAGGCCCGTTCGGCTTCAGGCGGTGGGCCCACGGGGCTGCCTTCCCGGGCCTCCCGTCTCGTCCTACCCCTCGGAGGGGCCCGACTCCTCCTCGAGGTCTTGGCTGGCGGCGACCTGGCCGGGGGAGGGAGCGGCCTGGGCAGCGGCGCGGACGCGCTCCTCCAGGGACTTGGCCAGGTCCGGGTGCTGGCGGAGGTACTCCTTGGCCTGCTCCCGCCCCTGGCCCACCCGCGTCTCGCCGTGGGAGTAGAAGGAGCCCGTCTTGCGCAGGATGCCGTAGGCCGTCCCCAGGTCCACCAGGTCCCCTTCCTTGCTGATCCCCTGGCGGAACAGGATGTCGAACTCGGCGGAGCGGAACGGTGGCGCCACCTTGTTCTTCACCACCTTGGCCCGCACTCGGTTGCCCACCACCTCCGACCCCTGCTTGATGGCCTCGATCCGCCGCAGGTCGATGCGGACCGAGCTGTAGAACTTCAGCGCCCGGCCCCCGGGGGTCACCTCGGGGTTGCCGAACACCACGCCCACCTTCTCCCGCAACTGGTTGATGAAGATGACGGCGGTGTTGGACCGGGCAATGGCCGAGGTGAGCTTGCGGAGGGCCTGGGACATCAGCCGGGCCTGGAGGCCCATGTGGGAGTCGCCCATCTCCCCCTCTAGCTCGGCGCGGGGCACCAGGGCCGCCACCGAGTCCACCACCACCACGTCCACGGCGCCGCTGCGGACCAGGTACTCGACGATCTCCAGGGCCTGCTCGGCGTCGTCGGGCTGGGAGATGAGGAGGTCCTTGACGTTGACGCCGCACGCGGCGGAGTAGGAGGGGTCGAGGGCGTGCTCGGCGTCGATGTAGGCCCCCGTCCCGCCCAGACGCTGGGCCTCGGCGATGATATGGAGGGCCAGGGTGGACTTGCCCGTGGCCTCGGCCCCGAACACCTCCGTCACCCGCCCCCGGGGGATGCCACCCACGCCCAGGGCCAGGTCCAGGGCCAGGGAGCCGGTGGGGATGGCTCCCACCGCGAGCCTGGACCCCGCCTCGCCCAGGCGCATGATGGCGCCCTTGCCAAAGGCATGCTCGATCTGGCCGATAGCGAGCCCCAGGGCCTTCTCCCGCTCCGTGGTCATCTCCGCCCCCTCCCGCCGGGTGGATGGTACCACGGCTCTCATCACGGCACAATCCCAACTAACACCAACGGGACTGCTGGCACCCCTCGCCCTTCGCATGGGACAAGTCAGGGGCAGGGGCATGGGCCTTTTAGGCCCGCCGGACGACCTTGCCAGCGGCGTTGACGTGGTGCGTCTCGTGGGTCTTGGCGTTGTTCTTGCCGATGACTTCGTCCAGGGCCAGGGCCGCCAGCGATGGCTCCAGGCGCAGCAGGGTCCCGATGGCCACGAAGAGGACGTCGGCCGCTTCGCTGGCGATGCGCTCCGGGGACTCGCGGCGGATGGCCTGCTCCAGCTCCCGCACCTCCTCCTGCTGGATGGGGATGCGGCTCAGCAGCTCCTCCTTCGTCGCCGGGCCCACCAGGCCGAACCGCTCATGGAAGGCCTGGACACATTCGGCAACGGCGGCGATGCGGTTGGCGGTCTTGTCCACAGGCAACGTCCTCTTCGGGCTCACTCGGTCACGTAGGTGATGGTCACCGTAACCCCGACCTCCAGCTCGCCCGGAGCGAGAGGCACGGCGGCGAACGCAACGGAAGGAGTCGGGGTCGGCACAGGGCCAGGGAACGGAGGCGCGGGCAAGAAGGGCGGCTGGTAAGAGACGGGCCCGGGCTTGAAGAAGCTCTCGTTGACCGAGGTCGCCTTCAGCAGCTTCACCCCGGAGAGCTGGGCCATCAGCTCCGCCTTGGCCACGGCATCCTTCAGGGCCTTGGCCCTGGCCTCGGCCTCGTACTGGATGGGGTCATCGAGGGAAAAGCTGACCCCTGTGACGCGCACCTTCCCTTCCGTTGCGTCTACCACCTTGTCCAAGATCGAGCCCATGTTCTTCAGGTCGCGGAGCTTGGCGGTGAGCTGGTTGGTAGCCTGATAGCCTACCAGGACGCTCTGGAAGGTCTCCACCTTCTTCCCTTCGGGGCTCGTCACCTCGACCCGCTGGGAGATGTAGACGGGGTTGACGCTGAACTGCTGGGTCCGGACGTCCTTCTCCGTGACCCCCAGGGACGCCAGGGTGGCGAGGGCCTTCGTGATCGCCTTGGTGGCCACGGCGTAGGCCTCCTGGGCGGTGGGCTGCTGCTCCTGGACCTGGAAAAGGGCCGTCGCCAAGTCGGGCAAGGCCGTGACCTTGCCGTCGCCCATCACCGAGATTGTCCCCCTGATGGGGGTTGGAACCGGCGTGGGCTCGGTGCTCACGGCCGGGTTCACCGTGATGCAGGCCGTCAAGAGGACGAAGGGGGCCAGGACCAGCCTCCTGGTGGACCGCCACAGCTTTCCAACATGCGACACGGCAGCCCGCTCCTTTGCTACACTTTCAGCAGCCTGGCCTTCATGACATCCACCAGGCCCATGTCGGTAAGCTTCAGCTCCGGGATGACCGGCAGGGCCAGGAAAGAGAGGATGGAGTAGGGGGAGGGTGCGGTGCATCCCAGGCTGGCGGCCGCCTCCTCCAGCCGCTCGATGGCCCGCACCACGCTTTCGAGCGGCTCGGTGGACAGCAGTCCGGCGATGGGAAGGGCCAGGGAGGCCAGCACCCGGCCATCGGCGGCGCAGGCCAGGCCGCCCTGGTTGCGGGCGATCTCCTGGACCACGGCGTAGATGTCCTGGTCCGAGGCACCGGCTACCACGACATTATGGGAGTCGTGGGCGATGGAGGTGCCGATGGCGCCCCGCTTCAGGCCGAAGCCCCTCACCAGGCCGATGCCGATGTTGCCTGTGGCGTGGTGCCGCTCCACCACGACCAGCTTCAACAAGTCCCTGCCGGGATCGGCCACGATGGCCCCGTTCCTCCTGGCAGGCCGCTCCTCCTTCCACCCGGTGACGATCTGGCCAGGGATGACCTGGATGACCGGGAAGGTCTCGGAGGCCCCGGCCCGCAGGGCGAGGTCGGCCACGGCGAACGGCCTGACGTTCACGGTGCGCATCATGGCAGGGTTGGGGCGGAGCCGTGGCTGGAAGAGAGGCTGCCCGTCGCGGGCCACCAGCCTGCCCCGGTAGTACACCTCCCGGATCTGGAGCCGCTCTAAGTCGTCCACGACCAGGAGGTTGGCATAGTAGCCCGGGCCGATGGCCCCCAGGCCAGACAAGCGGAAGTACTCGGCCACGTTGAGGCTGGCCATCTGCACTGCTCGGACAGGGTCCAGGCCCAGGCGGATGGCCTTTCGGACCACGGCGTCCACGTCGCCGTCGTGGTAGATGTCCTTGGCGTTGCGGTCGTCCACCACCAGCAGGCACCGGTGGTAGTTGCCGTCCGTCACCAGGGGCAGGAGCTCCTCCAGGTTCTTCTCCGCGGAGCCCTCGCGGACCATGAGGCGCATGCCGCGCCGCAGCTTCTGGAGTCCCTCCTCGTGCTGGGTGGTCTCGTGGTCAGAGCCGATGAGGGGCGCCAGGTAGGCGTTCAACGCCCGACCGATGACCTGGGGAGCGTGGCCGTCCTTGACGTGGTTTTCCGCGACGGCGATCTTGGCCAGCGTTTCCGGGTCGGCGTTGATGACTCCTGGGAAGTTCATCATCTCGCCCAGGCCGATGACGCCTTTCCAGCGGAGGGCCTTGCGGATATCGGCGGGGCCCAGCTTGGCCCCCGAAGTCTCCATGGATGTGGCGGGAACGCACGAGGGGGCCATGAAGAAGAGGTCCAGGGGCACCCGCCGGGAGCACTCCAGGATGTAGCGCATGCCCGGGAGGCCGCAGACGTTGGTGACCTCGTGGAGGTCGGTGACGGCTGCCAGGGTACCATGAGGGACCACCGCCCGGGCGTACTGGTCCACGTGGAGCAGGGAGCTCTCCAGATGGACATGGCCGTCTATGAGGCCCGGGGCCAGGTAGCGGCCCTTCAGGTCCACCCTCTGCCGGCCCTCTGTGTAGTCGCCCACGCCCGCGACGCGCCCCTCCGCCACCGCCACGCTGGCCTCCTCGATCTCCCCCGTGAAGGTGTTGACGATGCGGGCATTGGCGAAGACCAGGTCAGCCGGGGCGTCCCCCCGGGCCACGGCGATCAGGCGCTCCATAAAGGTTGTCAACCCTCACCCCCCTTCGGCAAGCTCTCCGAACGAAGTATCGGAGTCCGCAAGGCGGACAGGACAGGCCTGTGTCCCCCTCTCCCTTGCTAAGGGCCTTGTCTCAAATGTCATTCTGAGCGAAGCGAAGAATCCGCCCTCGTATCTGCCGGGCAGATTCTTCGGTCGTCCCGATAGCATCGGGACTCCATCAGAATGACACAAAGCAGCCACCGCTTGCTAGGGTGAAGAGACCTGCCGCCGGCGCGCCATCCTCCAGGCCATGACTGCAGCGAGTGCGAGCGCCAGCGCCCCCAGGCCCCACGCGGTAAGGCCAGGTATTGGCGTGGGTGTGGGGGTGGGCAGCGGCGCTTCGCCCGAGGCGAACACCTGGACGCGGTGGTTGTAGGTGTCAGCCACATAGACGTTGCCCGAGGCGTCCGCGGCCACGCCCTCGGGGTGTTGGAATTGTCCGTCGCCGCTGCCCTGGGTGCCCCACTTGGCCAGGAAGACGCCCCCTGAGGTGAACTTCTGCATGCGATGGTTATTGGTATCCGTCACGTAGACGTTGCCCGAGGCGTCCACGGCGACCCCGTAAAGGCTACTACTGAACTGGCCGTCGCCGCCGCCTCGGCTTCCCCACTTGGCGAGGAAGGCGCCGCCCGAGGTGAACTTCTGGACGCGGTCGTTTTCCCTGTCCGCCACGTAGACGTTGCCCGAGGCGTCCACGGCGATGCCAAAGGGGTCGTTGAATTGGCCGTCGCCGCTGCCCTGAGTCCCCCACTTGGCCAGGAAGACACCGTCCGAGGTGAACTTCTGGACGCGCTGGTTGATGGTGTCGGCTACGTAGACGTTGCCCGAGGCGTCCACGGCGACCCCGTAAAGGCTACTATTGAACTGGCCGTCGCCGCTGCCCTGGGTGCCCCACTTGAAGAGGAAGGTGCCGGCGGGCAGCGCGGCAGTAGGAGCGGCGCTGGCCAGGGACGCCGCCAGGCCCAGCATGAGGACCATGGCCGCGGCAATGGCAACAAGCACTGTTCGCTTCATGTCATTCTCCTATAAGGGTACTTAAAAACCCTTTCGACCATTCCCCTGCCCCCCTTTCCTACGGCAAACCCTTCGCTACGCTCAGGCGGACTCAGGGCCCTTCGCTGCGCTCGAGGGCAAGCTTTCGGCTCAGGGCGGGCTCCGAGGGTTCCCTCCCTGGACTCGCCCAGTCGCAGTTTTCAGACAAGTCCCTTGGAATTATGGGACTCCTGCTCCCTCCAGCACACAGACGTCTGGCAAATACCGGTACTGCTGGGCGAAGTCCAGCCCGTACCCGACGACAAACCGGTCAGGAACAGTAAAGCCAAGATAGTGAATGGGGACGTCCACCTGGCGGCGCGCTGGTTTGCTCAGCAGGGCGCAGAGCTTGACTGAGGCTGCGCCTTTGGCACCCAGGTAGTCCAGGAGGAACCGGGTGGTCAGCCCGGTGTCCACGATGTCCTCGACCACCAGCAGATGCCTCCCTTTCACGGGAGAACGCAGCCCGTGGACGATCCTCGGCTTGCCGCTGGTCTCGGTCCCGGTTCCGTAGCTGGCCATG
The DNA here is from genome assembly GCA_016202425.1 of Chloroflexota bacterium. Taxonomy (GTDB): domain Bacteria; phylum Chloroflexota; class Dehalococcoidia; order Lucifugimonadales; family JACQOS01; genus JACQOS01. The sequence goes on along the minus strand of JACQOS010000115.1, from coordinate 570 downwards.
CGGACGAAATCGAGGGTGAGAGGCATCTCCAAGGCCCGAACCAGGTCTGCGAGGAAGACGAAGGCGCCACGGAGCACCCCCACGAGCAACGGGGAAACATCCCGATAGTCGCGCCGGACCTCGACCGCCAGGCGCTCCACGGCGGCGGCGATCTGCTGCCTTGAGATAAGCACCTGGAGGCGCGTCTCTCCCCCGGCGACGATAGAGGCGCTCACAGCAGGACGATAGCATGGGGTGCCGGGAGCGTCAATGCGAAGGCATGGCCAAGCAGGGCCTTTCAGTTATCCATAAGAGCAGCCCCTGGCTCCTGCACCCCCATCCTAAACCTTCCCCCGCTCGCGGGGGAAGGGATTTCTCTCCCCCGTGCAACGGGGGAGAGTCAGAGAGGGGGTGAAACCGACAATTGAAAGGCCCTGACGGCCAAGGCGCCCCGGCGGGAGCCGCGCTTCGGGGCCCTAGTCCTCGACCCTTCCTCTGGCCATCCGGGCCGCCCCGGTTGCGGTATGATGAGCCAAGAACTTTCAGGAGGTGGTCATGGCCGGCAAGACCGTCCTCGTCCTGGGCGGGGGG
>JACQOS010000106.1 GCA_016202425.1 Chloroflexota bacterium | reverse complement strand
TCAGCTCTTCATAGATCTGGCGCGCCAGGGGAGAACGCTCGGAGGCTCCCACCAGCGCTACGGCGTGGACGTCAAATAAACGTTGTAGATCCATAAGAATCTTTGACTTCGTCCTTCCCCCTGCCCTCTCCCTGGAAGGGGTGATCGTTACCCATATCCTGGGTTGCTGGACACGGGGGGTGTCAGAAGGTGAGGGGCGAAACGGAGCGCCATGAACTTCCATGTCGCGGCGATATCATCCAGACGTTGGAGTCCCAGCCACAGAGTTTTGGTGCCGGGCTCCCCGTCGCTCTTGCGTCCCAGAAAGCCCCCAAGGCTCGCGACCATGCGCATCGCTTCCTGCAGGGTCGGCGGTTGGTCCGGAAGCGTCGGATCTTGTCGGACATAACAATGCAACGCCTTCCACTCGGCTTCCTCAAAGAACACCGTGCAGGGCACCTCGGGGGTCTCGCGTCCCAGCTTGGCCAAGTGAAAGATTCGCCAAGCCACCACCAGGTCAATGGCCAGACACGCTTCCAGGCGATCCGCACTGCCCAACTGCCTCTGTTCCACCTGGCAGCCGCTCTTCAAGGTGCGGTGGTAGACCTCAATGCCCCAGCGCCTCGCATACCAGGAAAGCTTCTCGACCGCCTGCTCGAAGTGCCGCACTTCCATCGTGGTCAACAGCAGCCAGCGCAGAGGTTCGATCCCTTCGGGGGCGTCGATCTCTTCGGCCACGATCGCCCACAGGCTCAATTCCCCCAGCCGCGGCTTGCGCTTGGGGGGTTTAATCCGCACCGGCCCGCAGCGCACCTCCAAGCGGGCCTCTCGCGCCGGCCTCCGAGCACGTCTGGGCACCCGGACCTCCTCGATCCCCGCCACCGGCTCCCGGGCCATCTGCTCCCACAAGTGCCCGTGATCCTCGGCCAGCAGCCGATCCTTCTCCGCCCGCACCAACACGTGAGCTCCCGACGGATCCCCCAAGGCCCGCTCGAACAGCTCATAGAGATCGGCCTCCCGGTCGGCGACACTGACCAGGGTCGTCCCCGGACAGCCCCTCTGGGCCTGGGCCACCTTCTCAAACCCCTGGAGCCACTTGCGACTCTCTTTCTCCTCGATGGGCAACTCGTAGCGCCTCTGCTTCTTTCCAAAGGCGTGCGGATCTCGCGCCCAACATTGCACGTCGAGCAATCCCAGGGGAGTCCCCTCCAGGCTAAAGGCCATCGAGTCGTGCACCATCAGACCCACCACCCCCTCGCGCTGCGAACCGATGGGCCCCAGTCCCTCGGTGGCCGGATGAGCGCTGTAGTTCAAGGTGGTGGTGTCCTGCACCACCAACACCACCCTCTCGTTGTGGATCCGGTTCCGAGTCGCCTCGTAATGGGAGGAAAGCAGCTTGTCCATCGTGCTCTGGGAGTGCTCCAACAACCGATACGCGGCCTTCGTCTTGGCCCGGCTCTGACAGGTCTGCGGGATACTGGCCTGAGGACGATTATACCGATCCCGCGCCAGGATCAACAGACGCCGCCTCAGGCGCTCATCGGCAAGCGGCGCCCCACCAAACTCCTCCTCGGCCCAATCTGCGGCGGCGGGCCGCGGTCTCGGACTCTCTTCGGGCGCACCCGCGCACAGGATCTCCCGCGCCCGCGCTCTCAGGGGATACACATACACGTCCTTCGGGCTCACCGCACAGGCCTGCGCTCGATCCTGTCGGCCCCGGCCCCGGCTTGTACCCACATGCGTCCAATTGGCTGCCCGATAGCAGGTCCCCCGAAACTTCCCTCTCTCCACAAAGGTCTCCAGCAGCACCGGCTCCCGCCCATAGCGCTGCTTCCAGTCGGCTCCCAGGCGCCGGGCGCACTGCGAGAGGACATGGGAGGCCAAGTGCGGCACCCGCACCCAGGGCAGAATCAAAAATCGACTGTTGCCCACCACCTGCTCCAGGTTCTTTTGTCGAGCCCCTTCGCTCCAGCCAATCCAGCGCTCCCGAGCGGCCACTCGCCAGGCCGCGGCGCTGAAGGCCACCGCCCCCAACCACGGCCCGCGCCCACTGCGGATCAAGTAGCGCATCTGAGCCCCACACAAGGGCCCGGCCCCCAGATAGTGATACCGGCTCATCAGGTCCTTCCAGGTCCGCGAGAGGCGACTGTCCGCACTGCGGATCGGGACCAGCTCCACGGGCCCCAGCTCCGCCAGAGGGCAGCGGATCGGGGGTCCCTCATCGATAGCGGCCTCGGCCCGGCGGGGCGAGGGACCCGGCGGGGGCCCCGGCGCCGCGGGCGGCAGGGGGATCACCCCCCGACGATGCAACTTCAACAGGGCGACGCGGCAATTGACCTCCTTGAGCTTACCCTTCGCATTGCGCCAGTTCAGCCACTCACAGACCCGGCGGGACAGGCCCCCCCGCGACAGTTCCGGCTCGGCGGCCACCGTCGCCTCGATCCGGCTTATGGTCTCAACCGAAAAAATCTGCCCACAGACAACCATGTCCCCCTTGTACTACGCCGCCACCCCCCGTGTCCAGAGAAAAAATGTGGGACATGGTCAGCTGGAAGGGGGAGAGGATGAAGGTGAGGGGGTATGTCCGACCCTTCTTAG
>JACQOS010000111.1 GCA_016202425.1 Chloroflexota bacterium | reverse complement strand
GTAACCAGCTGCCGCGCCTGGTCGCGCTCCCGCAGCTTCTCCGCGATGAAGGCGGCCTTGTCGGACCGCGCGCGCCCAAGCTCCCGCAGGGCCCCCTTCTTGCTCTCCATCCCGGTCGAGAACCGCCACTCCCTACCCTTGTGGTACAAGCGGACGTACCAGACCTTGTCGCGGCGGTAGAGCCCCCGGACCTTCCGGTCCCGTCGGAGCTTGTCCTTCACGTCCGCCACGGCTTCGCTCACGGCCCGTCCCTCTTCCTCTTCACTCTCGGGCGGCGGAACAGGTCCGCCACCTCCACGCCCAGCCCCTTCGCAATCGCGGCCAGCGAGGACAGCCGGGGGTCCCGTTCTCCCCGTTCGATCTTGTCGATGGCCGCAAAGTCCACCCCGGCGCGGTCCGCCAGGGCCCGCAAACTCAGGCCCAAGGCTTCCCGCCGCTCCCGGATGTACAGCCTCGGACCTCTATCTGGCAGTGTAGTCATATTCGCCTACAGCGTCAAGGGCCTATTTGCGCGCGGCCGTCTCCACCGCAATCTTCCCGAGCCAGACCTTCAGGTCGGCCCGATGATACCGTACCACACGGCCCATCTTGAGGTAGCGCGGCCCCTCCCCCAGGTGCCGCCACGTGCGGAGAGTCTCGGGCGAGATGCGCAAGAACCCCGCCGCCTCCTCGGGCGTCAAGACCTCGGGAAGATCCTCGTACCTCGTCACCTGGCAACCTCCGCTCACCTGCCCTCGAATTTCGACCCTTGGCCCCGGGCCTAGCCGTCCTCCCTCGTCTCAGGCCGCGTCCGTTTTTTCCCGCTTCCTTTCTTTTCCGGTTCCTTGACCTGGAGCTTGGAGAGGCGGCACACCTCCGTCGCGTGCCGACGGACGGCGTCCATGTCGTCCGCGCGCAGGGCCTTCCACAGACGGACGAGGACCTGGCGCTTCTTCTCCTGCCTGCGGAGGGACTCGCGCATCATCTGATGGACATGGTCGGTGAAGATGCTCGGCACCCTGCTCCCCTGAGCGTCGTTCTGCTCGGCGTCCGTCACGGTCCTGCCTCCTCTGATTCGTGCGCCCCTGCCGCGTCCCGGGCGTCGGGGATTCTCCTTCTCTGGATTCTTCCCCGTCTTCTTCTTCCTCCACGGTGGGGGGCGCTCCCCCGTCCAGTGCCTTGAAAGCCGCCACCCGTTCCTTCACTGTCGTCATGTCGTACAGGTTGCCGCGCTCGGCCTGCTCCACCACCTCCCGGCAGAGGGCCACCACGTGCTCCTCCTTCGCCAGCGTCAGGAGGGGCCCCAAGAAGGATTTCTTGAGCGCGCCTGGGTTCTGGCGGATGAACTTCTTCACCTCCTCGGGCAGCTGCGCGATCCGAAGCTCGAAGTGGAGGCCGCTCTCGCTCAGGCGGTGCTCCTTGGCGAACTCCTTCTTGGTGCACTGGCTCTCCAGGAAGCGCCGGTGCAGCTCCTCGGCCTCGTCCACGTAGGTCCCCTTCGCGCGGGCCTTCGGCTTAGGTTTCTTCGCTTCCTCCTTCACGGCGTGCTCAGAAACCTCATCCGCCTTCCCCTCCGCCTTCTTGGCCGCGGGCCGCCGGGCCAGCAAGTCGCGCAGCGCCCCGTCCAGCTGCTCCTTCCGGACGGGCTTGATGAGGAAGCGGTCCGCGCCCGACTTCTTGAACTCCTCGTAGGCCGCGATGTCCCCCCAGGCCGAGCAGAGGAGGACGGGCATCTCCGCCCTCTTGGCCTTCACCTCGGCTGCCAGCCGGAAACCCAGGACGTGGGGCGGCCGATGGTCTAGCACCAGAACGTCCGGGCCGTAGGCGTCCAGGACTTCCTCCAGGCCCTCGCCGCTCCCCACGATGCGGAACGCGTAGCCGAGGCTCGTGAGGTAGTCCGCGTACAGCCCCCTCATGCGCGCTGATGCCTCCGCCACGAGCACCCGCGCGCCTTTGCCCTCGTGGGCCAGCACCTCGTCCTCCGGGGCCATGTCGAAGGCAGGCGCCCCTTCCGGGGCCTCATCTCGCGGCCCGAACCATGCTTTTACCCTGGCCAGCACGCCCTTCATCGACTTCCTCCCCCTTTCCTCGGGGCCCTCAGGGAATCCACAAAACCGGCTTCACACTCCAAATTTTTGGAGCCGCTGTTTCGGGCCTTTGTGGAGCCCTTTCTGGAGTTTTGCGAGTCTCCACGGGGCTGTCGCGGAATGACCCATTTCACGACAGCCTTTTGGAGCCAAAAAATCGAAGCGGCTCCATCGCCTTGAATTGCCGAATTTTCCCGGATTCTGCACGTTAGGGGCGTCATGGCAGCAGTTTCAATGCCTCCTTCCGGCGCTTGGGCAACACCTTGGCGTAACGTTGAGTCACGTCTAGCCGGGCGTGGCCGAGCAGGCCAGCAATGGTGAAGAGGTCCACCCCCTGATTGAGGAGGTGGGTGGCGAAGCTCCGCCTCAGCATGTGCGGGCTGAGCCGAACCCCGAGCCCTGCCTCCTGGCCAATCCGGGCCACCCGCCGCTGCACCGTCCGGACGCTCAGCCTTTCCTTCGTGGCGAGGTTCACGAAGAGGGCCTGGCTCCGCATGCGCGTCTTCCGCCGGAAGGCAAGCCAGGGCCGGATGGCCTCCGCCAGGAAGGCGTTTTCCAGCGGTAGGACCCGCACCTTGCCGCCCTTGCCCTGGACGGTGAGGCTGCCCGGCGAGCCGCCGGTGATGTGGCCCAGGTCGACAGCCACCAACTCGCTCACCCGCAAGCCCAGGTAATAGAGCATGGCCACCGCGCATCGAATCATCTGGCCCTGGAGGCTTCCGTCCTCCTCCCAGGTCTTCTTCAGCATTTGGACCTCCTCCTCGCTGAGGCAGAGCTGCTCCTTGATGGGGACCCTCGGGGCTTTGATGCCCGCGCAGGGGTTCTTCTGGATGTGGCCCGCCTCCTCGATGAACCCGAAGAAATTCCTGAGCCCAGCCAGCTTCCGGGCCCTCGTCGCGCTTTCCCAGCGGTGCCGGGTCCCTTTGTTCTGGGTGAGGAACGCCCGCACATCATCCGCCGTGCACGTCGTCACCTTCTTGCCGAGGGCCCTGAGAAACCCCTTCGCGTCGGAGAGGTACTGCGCCGCCGTGGCGGGCGAATACCCCCTCAGGCTCAGGTGCCGATCATAGGCGACAAGAAGGTCGGCCATGGCTCAGTTCTTCGCCTCCTGGACTTCGGCGAGGATTTCGAGTTTGACCTGGTAGAGGCCGTTCTGGTGCCGGTGATCGAGGGCAATCACCCTGCCCGGGACCGGGCTCTTGACCTCTCGCTTGAGGCGCAGCTCCTGGAGGTCCTCGCGGGCCTTCCGGATCTCAAGCGCCAGCTTTTCCTTCTCCGCCTTGAACGCCTGGCGCGCTTTCGCGGTGGTGTTCTCCTGGCGGTCCCGTTCACTCCGCAACTTGTCCACCCGGGCTTTTTCCTTTTCGATGAGCCCCGTCACTGTGCGTTTCGTCTCCGCCATCACGGTCCGCAGCTCCAGTTGGGAGAGTGAGGGACGGTTAAGCTTGTGGCGGAAGAACGCTTCGTCTCCCTGGAGCAAGGCGTTGTAGTCCGCGACGCGCTTCTCCGCTTCACGGAGGTCTTTCTTCAGGCGCGCCTCGTCTTGAGATGCCATCTTCCGCTCGCGCGCGAAGCCTCCTTGCAGCCGCTCAAGGGCGTTCTCCTTGCTGGTGAGCGCTGCTTCGAGCAAACCGATGCGGCCGTCCAATCGGTGGAGGCGGGCAATGATCTGGTCCCGCCGGAGGCGCTCTCCCTGCTTCACCAGGACGCTCTCCAGGTCCTGAACCTGGAAGGACAGCGAGAAGGTTTCCCGCGCTCCCGTGACGGGTTGCACCTCCCAGCGGCAGCCCACCGTCGGCTCGACGTAGTAGACAAGTTCCAGGTCGGCGGACTCGGCCACCAGATGGGCCAATTCGTAGGCGTCCAGGTCGTTCAGCCCGGCGAAGGTGAACTTCAGCTGGTTGCCCTTGCCGGCCACTGTGTTGTATCGATAGTGGAAAATCTTCACGGTGTGTCCGTCCCGCAGCAGGACGTTCCCGCTCAGATGGAAGGGCTCTGGCACACCGGCCAGCATCTCCTTTAGGTCCCCCAGCATCTGGCTGCGGAGCGAAATCCCGAACCGGCAGGTCTTCCGAGGGAGCCCTGCCTCGATGTGGGCGTTCCGGTCGGCGAGGAAGTTATCGTCTACGGAATGGCCCAGTGAAAACGGGACACCGTCCTTCCAGAAGATGAGCCGCGCTCTCCCCCCCGCTTCGGGATCGGCAAAACTTCCCGAAAGGACTTCCCCTCCGGCAGGCTGCCGCAGGGCGGAGGTCAGGACCAGAGTGACTCGCTTCTCCTCGCCCCGGTACTTCTCCAGCGTCCGGATGGTGCACTCCAGCGTCCCGAGGGCACGGCAGATGATCATCTTGGAGCCGTCGTAGCTCTGGACAGCGATCCCCATCCCGACAACCAAGAGGGCAGCCGCGGCGAAGAACGCCTCTTCCTGGCGGCCGGAAGGGATCTCCAGATTTTTCGCGATCCGCATCCGCCATTCGCCGAAGCCCAGAAGGCTCACGCCCTTCTGCTGGAATGAGTCAATGTAGATGTGCGACCCCATCCCGAGCAGGAGATAGGCTGCGAGAGAGGACGAGACCGCGTAAGCCAGGAGGGAGAGCAGGGCGAGGGCGGAAAGCGAGTGCCAAAACCCCCGGTGATCGAAGTAGCGCCCCAGCTCCACCCGGCCCAGGGTCAGGGTGCGGACGAGGGAGGAGAACACCGTCCCGGGCCAGGACCTCGGATTGTCGGCGGCGTCCGGCAGTATGCTGAAGAGCAGCGTCCACATGACTCCCAGGAGGCTGATGTCCGGCCCCTGCAGGAAAATGTAGCTCAGGAAGAGCACGGCCAGGCCCGCGGCTAAATGGGTGGGCGTCGTGAAGAGGAGCATGAAGGGCATGGCGCCCGGCGAGAACTCCCCGAGGGGCAGCGCGGTCCAGTCCATGCTAGGAGGCTCCCTTGAGCACGCGGAAAAAAATCAGCGCGGCGGCCATAATGATTCCGCCCATGACCAGGTCCGCGGGGTCACCGGTGACGCGGAGGAAGTAGCGGTAGCCCAAGGCGCAGCCGAACAGCCCCGCGCTCATCCAGCCCGCATAGACGAACTTACCGGGGGCGATGGGGAAGTCTTCGATCAGCGCCCGCACATCCAGCCGTCTCTCCTTGAGGGCCCGCTGGAACTTTTGCACGATCGCGCCCGGCCGCCCGGCCACGACGCGGGGAAGCTTCCGCTTGATCTCGGCCAGGTCTTCCTCCGTGACCTCGATGTCGTGTTCCTCGACCATGTGGTCCACGAGGACGCCCACGGCTTGGTCGTTCAGAGGGCGCAGATTGATGCGGTCGAACGTTGAGAAGAGGTCCTTCACGTTTGCGCCTTCGAAACTTTTCTTTCGGCAGGTCGCCACGATGGAGACCTTGCCCGTGTCCAGAAGCTTACGGAAAAAGGTGAAACCGGACTTCTCCACCTTGTCCATCCCGTCCACGAAGAAGAGGTAAGGCTCCTCCGAAGACTGGACGGCAGAAATCACCCGCCGTTCCAGTTCGGCGAGGTTCCCCTTGCAGTGCCCCTCGTAGTTTTGCTCCTTCAGGTCCGGGACGACCACGTCGCCATGGTGGAAGGAGGCCGCGAAGAGGCTCTCGTCGATATCGCGCTTATTGCCGTACGAGCGGAAGAAAGCGAGCTTCCGGCCGGTGTGGCGGCCATTCGCAAAGCGCTCGTAGACTGCGTTGAGGACGGCCGTCTTTCCCACGTCGGGGTCGCCCGCGAGGACCACGTTCACGCCCTTGTTGGCCAGGCGGTAGATCTCAGCGACTTCCCGCTCGCGGCAGACCACCTCGCACGCCTGAGGGGTCTCCGCTGATTTCCTGGGGCGGCTCATGACATGCTCCCCTCTTCCTGGAGGAGGCAACCAGCCAAGCTGAGGAGCTTCTTCTTGGCTCTCTCGACCGAGATCTCCTGGATGGAGAGGCGGTCCCCAATCCGGGCCTTTTGCTGTTCCTGCCGCGCCTGTTCTTCTCGCGCCTCGTTGGAGTCCACGGCCTGGGAGATGAGGCGGAGAGCTTCCACCTTGGCCCTGGTGCTCGCGTCCTCACGGCGAAGTCCCTGAAGTCTGGCGCTCGCGGCGTTGAGGTTTTGAAACTCGGTCGCGATGGAGCGGGTCACCTGGGCCTCAAGGG
>JACQOS010000109.1 GCA_016202425.1 Chloroflexota bacterium | reverse complement strand
TCGCCAGGTCGGGGGCCACAAATTCCGCCGCCAGCGCCCTATCGGGCCAGACATCGGCGACTGCGTGTGCCTGGAACGACACCTGGTCAGATAAAGAGATGGCGGTCAGCATATGCAACGGGCATTTCTTGATGCCCGGCGGGATGCCTGGCTTGCATCCTGCGGATTCAGGGTGCTGCGGTTCTGGGACAACCAGGTAATGAACGAGATAGCCGCCGTGATGGAAGCAGTCGCCGAGGCGCTAAGCGCAGGGGCAGACCCCCCATCCTAGCCTTCCCCGGTAGACGGGGAAAGGGACCGCAGCCCCGGCCTTCAAGGTGTCTCCCTACCTATTCTTCCCCTGCGCCGATAATCAAAAGACCCTGAAGGCCCCGTGGCTTGCCATCGGGACTCCATTTGGGTATAGTAGGCTTGGTAGGGCCCCTGTAGCTCAGCGGATAGAGCGCTGGCCTCCGGAGCCAGATGCGGGAGTTCGAGTCTCCCCAGGGGTACCATCCCCGTTTCTCGTTTGCCCGCGCCGCTGCCTTCCCGCCTGCCCGGACGGGGTGAAGGGTTTCCCCAGGCCGGAAGGGGAGCGCGCCCGTACGATGGCGTCAGGAGAGAGATGGGGCTGCGACGGCGCCGCCGGCCCGGGCGACCTCCACCAGCACCGTTTGCTGGATGGAGGAATGTCCCCAGGCGGTGCCTTCGTCGCTGGTCAGGGAGTTGGGGCAGCCGCCCATGTCCGCGCCATCGTCGCCCCACTTGACCCAGCTTCCCGAGGGCAGGGTGGCCACGCCAGGCATGACGTTGTCGCTTACTCGCAGCGGGACGATGCAGGCGCCCCGCTCGTTCCACACTCTCACCCATGTGCCCTCGGCGAGCCCTCGGGCGGTGGCGTCCTCTGGGTGCAGGGTGATGGCCTGGACCCCATCCAGGCTGCCGCCCAGCAGGGTGGAGTTGGTCCGCCGCTTCGCCTTGGGGGACAGGAGCTGCAACGGGAAGATGCTGCGGGACGGATCGGCGGGGCCTTCGGGCAGGTCCAGGTAGCGGGGGATGGGAGGTACCAGGGGGTCGTTGCGCTGGGCGAGCCTTTCGCTGTAAAGCTCGATCTTGCCGGAGGGCGTGGGGAACGGCGCCTCCCTGGTCACCTGCTCGCGGAAGGGCACGTAGGGCTCCTCGCCTTCCGGGTCCCCATCGGGGCCGGGGGCCGTGGTCCAGTGAATGCCTGTGGCGCGGAAGGCATCGAAGTCGGGGATGCCGGCCTGGTCGGCCAGCCAGCGCAGCCAGCTCTCCTCGTCGCGTCCTTCGGTGTACACCTCGCCGAAACCCATGCGGTCGGCGAGGTCAGAGAACACGTCGAAGTCGTTGCGGGCCTGGCCCGGCGGCGGGATGGCCTTGTGCTGGTAGAGGTAGAAACAGCCCACGCCGCCATACGGCTTGAGGATGTCGTTCCGCTCCAGGAAGGTGGTCGCTGGCAGGACGACGTCGGCGTAGCGTGCCGTTGGGGTGAGGAAGTGCTCGTGGACGACCACGAAGTCCAGGGAGTCCAGGGCCCGGGCCGTCTTGGCCGTGTCCGGGTGCTGCCCCAGGCGGTTGGCCCCAACGACGTACGCCACGCGGGGCCGTGAGGGGTAGCCTCCGGCCGCGCCCCGCAGCACGCAGTCTGCCCATCGGTAGATGGGCAGGCGCCCCGGGTAGGGATTGGGTGGTGCGGGAAGCTGGGGTCTGTCGATCTGGGGCCCTGGGCCGCGCCCGATGCCTGCGGCGCCCCCTCCGGGGACTCCCACGTAACCCGCTATGGTGGCCAGGGCCGCGGTGGCCCGGTGGAACTGCTCCCCCTGGCGGCTGCGCTGAGGGCCCCAGCCGGGAAGCAGGGCCGCTGGGCGCCGGGTCCCATACTCGCGGGCCAGCCAGCGAGCGGTCTCCGCAGGGACGCCGGTGATCGGCTCCTGCCACTCGGGGGTCTTGGGCACGCCGTCCCCGGTGCCCAGGAGATAGTCCCGGTACGCGTCGAAGCCCAGGGCAAAGCGCTGCAAGAAGGCCTCGTCGTGCCAGTCGTGGGCGATGAGCTCGTAGGCCATGGCGTTGAGCAGGGCCACGTCGGAGCCGGGCCTGATGGGGACCCAGTGGTCGGCGGAGGCGGCCGTGGCGCTCCGCCTGGGGTCCACCACCACGATGGGGATGCCCCGCCGACGGCATTCCCGGAGGGCCCAGGTGGTGTGGGACCCGCCCACCGTCACCAGGGGGTCCCATCCCCAGAGGAGGAGGAGGCGCGACCGGAACCAGTCGCTCCGGCTCTGGGCGGTATGCTGCGACCCGTAGGTGTACTCGCTGGCGGGGCCGGCGGCGCCGTTGCTGTAGTTCCCCGTCATCTCCAGGTGGCCGCCAAACAGGTTGAAGAAGCGGGCAGAAACGGCCTTGGTCCAGTGGAGGGAGGCTCCCAGGGACCCGGACCCTCCGTGGCAGAGGAACGCCCCCGGCCCTGACTCGTCCCGTATCGCTTGAAGGCGGTCGGCGACGAGAGAGAGGGCCTCGTCCCAGGAGGCCTCCCGGAAATCTCCCGTGCCCCGAGGGCCCCTTCGTACCAGGGGACGGGTCAGGCGGTCAGGGTGTTGCGCCCGCGTCTCGTAGCTCAGGCCACGAACGCAGGGCTCCAGGTGGTACTTGCGGACGGCCGTGGGCTCCCCTCGGATGCGCACCACCCGGCCGTCCTGCACCTCGGCGCGCAGGAGACACCTGCCGCCGCAGTCCAGCGCGCAACCGGTGAGATAGTACGTCGCTCCCTGGACCACGGTGTCCTCCTCTCTCCGCCGGCGTGCCCGCCGTAGGGTACCGGCGGTACCGGCATTCGTCGCGCTGACGGGCCGCGGAGATGCGATCGCCCCCTCGTGACCATTCTAGGCTCGCGAATCCTCTTGTCAATATCCTGCCGCGCGTGGCACCCTGGTATGCCTCGGCGCGCCAGGGCGGGGGCTACGTCGCGGCCTCCGTGGTGGCGTTGCTGCGCGGGTAGGCGTCACTTGCCCATCAGCTCCGCCAGGAACGCGAGGACGGTGACCTCGTAGGCCGTGGGGGCCAGGTTCCACGAGCCCACGTGGGTGGCTCCGGCCACGCGCATGTACTTCACCAGGTCTGGCCTGGCCTCGGCCAGGGCATCGCTCGTCGCTACCGGGACCTTGGTGTCGGCATCCCCGTGGAAGAGCAGGATGGGCGCCTTCAGCCTGTCGGCCAGGCGGACGTAGTCCAGGTCCCCCCACGGGAGGCCGAAGCGGAGCTGCGCGACGCCCTTGGCGACGGTGGCCATCAGGACCGGGTAGCCTCGCCGGCTCGCTCCCAGGTCAACGGTGGTGCTGAAATCCACCATGGGCGCGTCCAGGATTACGCCTTTGACGCGAGCAGACAGGGGCGACTGGTACAGGAAGTTGACGACGATGGCCCCGCCCATGCTGTAGCCCACGAGAACGAACTCCTTGGCCCCTTGTTGCAGCGCGTACTGGGCGGCTCCTTCCAGGTCCTGCCACTCGGTCAGCCCGTACCACAGGAGGCCGTCTGGGTTCGGGGGCGCCCCTTCGTCGTTCCTGTAGGTGATGACCAGGGCCGGCAGTCCCAGCTTGACGACCGCGGGGAGCAGGCGCAGGGCCTCTCGGGGCGTGGCGTTTCGGCCATGGACGAAGATGGCCCAGGTGTCGTTGGAGCCGGCCACGGACCATGCGGTGAACATGCCCAGCGGGGAGGAGTAGGAGACCTCTTCGTAGTTCATGCCGTACGCCTCCCGAGGGTTGCCTGGAAAAGCGAAGCTGTCCAGCCGGGCCATCTGTCCCTCGGAGAGGGTGCCCTGGAGAGGCCGGAAGTCCCGGACCGCCTGCTGGGCGCCGAGCTCGCGGATGGCGCCCACCTGACCGTACCCTCCCTCCCAGGTCAGGCCCCAGGTGCCGTTGGACTTCCACGGCCCGCCTTCGTCCGTCTGGGGCGTGACGCTGAGGGTGACCAGCCCTTCGCCAACGGCAGCGACCCGCATGTCGTACGGCGCCGGCTCGTGGTTGGGCAGGAGGGCGTCCTGCTTGAGCACGTCGGAGAGGTACCAGCCGCCGCCCGCGAGTCCCCCAGCGCCCAGCAGCAGGAGCACTCCTAGTATTGCGGCAAGGACTCGCCAACGGCGCATGCTCGTACCGCTAAGGTCGCCTTAGGAGGGTGTTGAATCCCGACTGGTCGGGACGACCATCCCCTTCGCCCCCTTCCTGGCCAGGAAGGGGGAAGAAATTGTATCTGGGGGACACCCCCAGACCCCCGTCCCTTCGACTTCGCTCAGGGCAGGCTCCGTCCCGACTCTCGGGACTCTGGACTCCTCCTTGCTTGTCCCCTTCCTATTCTGTCATTCCGCGCACCGTGTCGCAACCAGTCCCCCTGCTGCTCCGGTGGTATACTCGTGTCCTCGCCTGAGCCCTTCCGCGCGAGCCTTGCGGAAGGCATCCATCCGTCAGGAGGGCAGGGACCATGGGGAATCGTGTGGGAATCGTGGGCGCCGCGGTGACCCCTTTCCGGGCCAGGTGGATCGAGAAGACCTACTATGAGCTGGCCCAGATGGCCACCCGGGAGGTGGTGAAGGACGCCGGCATCTCCATCGGCGATGTGGACGCCGTCTTCTACGGCATCTACAACGACATCTTCGAGCGCACGTGCATCCCTGAGCACCCTCTCCAGGGGATCTGCGGGATGCAGAACAAGTTCGGCATCCGCATCTCCAACGGTGGGGCCACCGGCGCCTACACCATGTCCGCTGCTCATGCCTACGTGGCCGCGGGCCGCTTCAAGACCGCCCTGGTCCTGGGGGTGGAAAAGGCCACCGACTGCTTCGACTTTCAGTCCATGTCGGCCACCCCGGAGGTGATCAAGACCATCGGCTGGTCCGGGGACAGCTTTTTCGAGCAGAAGATCGGCTGGTCCGCCTCCGATAGCTACGCCGAGGTGGTCCTGGCCTACATGGACGAGCACCCGGGCGACCTGAAGCCCGAGGCCACCGCCCGGGTCGCCTCGCTCCTCAGCCAGCACGTGCGCACCAACTCCTACGCCCAGAGGCAGTTCGACCAGGTGACTCCCCAGGAGGTCATGAACTCCCGCCTGGTGGTCTATCCCTTCCGGGAGCTGGAAATATGCGTCTACTCGGAAGGGGCCGCCGCCCTCATCCTGGCGGAGGAGGAGACCGCCAGGGCCATCGCCAGGAACACCGGCAAGCCTGTTGTCTGGATCACGGGCGTGGGAGAGGCCAACGAGCACTCCTTCGCGGGGAAGAACCAGAAGGTTATGTCCAGGATCATGTCGGACTACTACGGCTCCCGGCGCGCGTACCAGATGGCGGGGATACAGGACCCCACCAGGAGCATCCAGATCGTGGAGCTCCACGACGCCTTCGTGCACCAGTTGGAGGTCACCTGCGCGGAGTTTGGCCTGGTGCCCCTGGGCAGGGCCGATGCCCTGGTGGAGGATGGCCTCATGATGCCCGGCGGCAAGTACATCGTCAACCCCAGCGGCGGGCTCCTCTTCTGCGGACACGCCGTGGGGGCCAGCAACATCATGTCCGCCTGGTCCGCCAGGAACGAGCTGGCGAACAGGCGGCTGAAAACGGCGCTGGTGCACGGGACCGGAAGCACCGTGGCCCAATACACCGTGTGCCTGGTGCTGGAGCACGATTGACGCCAGGGGAGGAAGAGCCATGGCTACACAGCGACGCAAGGTGATCCCGGAGGAGGCGGTCCCGGAGGTCGGCTCAAGGACGGTGAGCATAGACGAACGCGAGTACCTGATCTCCAACGACGCCATGTTCACCCTCTACCAGCGGAGCAAGGGGGAGTTCTCCCCCTATTTCCTTGCCCTGCGGGACGAGAAAAAGGTCCTGGGCTGCCGCTGCACGAGGTGCCGTCTGGTGCGGGTGCCGCCTTTCCTGACCCACTGCCCGGACTGCGATTTCGCGCCCACGGAGCTGGTGGAGGTGGGGCAAGTAGGGGTGATGAACTCCACGCCTCCCATCACCTACTTCGCCACGTCCCTCTTCCAGCACATGGCCCCCTTCGGACGGGGCCGGGTGGTGCTGGAGGGGGCGGACACGGCCCTGAGCGTCAACGTGTACACCACCACGGGCATCCTGGTGCCGGGCCTGGTCAAGAAGGGCACCCAGGTCAAGGTGGTCTTCCGGGACGACCGCACCGGGGAGGCCACCGACATCTTCTGCGTCCCTGCGGCGGAGCTCTCCCCCGCCCAGGTGGCCAAGCATGGCCTCCAGGAGTCGGAGATCAACTGGGAAGCGGCGGTGGAGCCGGAGCTGCCCAAGCGCACGAGAGAGCACGTCGCCATCTTCAACCAGGCGGTGCGGGAGATGGAGGCCATCGTCCAGGAGATGAACAGGACCGAGCGGGCCAAGAGGGACATCGCGGGGTGGAAACGGGACATCCAGGTGAAGGCCCCGGGCGGCCAGTTCGCCCTGGTCATCCACGACGGGGATATCCGGCTCGAGAGGAGAGAGGTGCCGTCCCCCGACTTTGTGATGGTGTGCGAAGACCCCCGGGTGCTGGCCAGCGGCCTGGCGTACCGGGGCGCCATCACCGACGCCGTCATCCTGAAGAAGCTGTGGATCAGCAAGAATGCGGAGTTCGTCACCATCTTCAAGCTGGACAGGATGGCCCGCTCCCTCGCCAGGGCCAAGAAGCGATAGCGGGGCGTCGGACCTTGCGGTGGCTCGCCGTTGCTGGGTGGGCCCTAGCAGGCTGCTTAAAAAGGGGAGTCCAGAGGGGCGACGCCCCTTTGACGGGGGTCTGGGGG
>JACQOS010000113.1 GCA_016202425.1 Chloroflexota bacterium | reverse complement strand
GGGTGGCGGACCCACCGGTAGAGACCGTCGGTCACGAGGGCCCCCTGGGCCCGGTGAACCTTGCGCCAGCCGTGCGCGATGATGACCAGCCCCCCAAACATCAGCAGGTTGCTCACCACATGAATAACCGTCATCATGGCTGCCCCGCCTCCGAGGAGGGTCACCCACAGATGCCCGCTGGCATGGGAGAAGGGGTTCAGTGCGGGATAGCGGCTGCCCAGGATGCTCGTGAGGACGTAAATCGTGAGGGGGAAGCCGTACATCTCGGTGAAAAGGGCCACGATGAACGCGCTGTACACACCGAAGGATCGCCAGTCGCGGCGCCGGAGCGGGGTCAGGAAGCTCAGGACGAAAATCACGAAGAAGGCCGCATTGAAGACGACCAGCGACCAGAAGCCGTACCCGTAGGGGATGTTCTCGCCGTGCATATGTTCCTCCGAAGCTACGCGGCCCCCCAGCTTATCAACTTTAGAATGAACCCGCGGGCTCCACAGCTCCCGCGGCAGTCAAATCAAGGCCTCCAGGACACCGCCCAAACAGAGCGTTCCGGCCACTCGCTCCGGGAGTGGCTCCACCTCAAAACGCACACCATGATTCCGCAGCCCCTTGAGGCCGCGGGCCAGGACGCGCGCCCCGAACAGGTCAATCGCCTCGACTCGAGAGAGGTCGAGGGTGCAGTCACGTACTCCGAGCTCCTGGAGCTTGTAGCACACCTCGGCCGCGGTGGACCCGTCAATCTCCCCGGCCAGCTCCAGGGTGACTCGCCCTCCGTGGCTGTGAATGAGGCTGCGAGGATTCTTGGTCATGGTCGATTTCCCGGGGAATGAGCGATCCCGCTTCGACGGGAGTGCTGAGCAGCAGCCGCCCCGCCAGCGGGGCGCCGGCCATCTGACTCCGTGGCCTGTGGCCCGTGCAGGCGAATCACCTCCGCCGGGGGAGGCAGCTTTCGGTCGTACCCGGGACCCACGGATGCCCCGGGCTTCAGTGGGCGAGAGACGGAATCCGGAATCGGCTCATCTCTCCCCTCACTGCCTTTCGGGCGCGCGTCCAATAGCCCACCCCGACCGTTCGAGCGTGGCATCGGTATCCTACAGTCCCAGCATGCCTCGCTCATGATCTCGCAATCGGAAGGCATGGCCGTGGAGAATGCTCTTTCATGCCTGCTGCGCCATCTGCGCCATATGCCGTGATGCCCGCACGACCTTCGAGCTGATATACAACACCCCGGCCAGATTGAAGGCCAGGCCCACCCAGAAGAGCCCTACCTGATACTGCCCCACCAGCGCGACCAATCCTGTCGCACCCAGAACCGGCAGGACATTGGCCAGGTAATGCGTGCAACAGGAGATCATGGCTGCGGTGGACGTGCCACCGGAGACCGCCGCGACCTTGCCCGCGGCGTCACCATGTCGGGTGAGGCGCCTGAGGTAGGTATACAGCCCTACCTGGACGCCAAAGCCCGCCGCCAGCGCGACGGTGAAATGCCAGAATGTGGCGAACTGGTCGAGCGTGAACTCCCAGCCGGACACCAGTGTTAGGACGCCGAAGTAGACGCCGAGCAGCAGGCCAAACGCGAGTATGCCCGCCCCCCCTGCCTTCATGGCCATAGTATGGGAAGTCATCCCTCATCTCCGTGTGGTCGAATCAGTCTGCAATGCCACTCCGCGAGCCCGGATAATTGGATCGATGACGCGCATCATGCAAGCGCCCTGAGGCTTGGCCGCCTCTTCAGGCCGCGACCTGCATTTGCTCGTGCTTGACCTGCAAGGCCTCGCGGGAATCCAGTGCTCCTGGCCCAACACAAGATGCGGCATTACCTCCCTTCAAGTGCCAGTGCCGGGTTCCGCCGCCGCGGACCCGACGGGGGCGGGTGAGGGCCGGAACGCTTGCCGGACGGACGCCCGCGACGGCATCCTAGCAGCAGCCGCCGCGCCGGCGGGGTGGGGCGGAGTCCGCAGCTCCATGCTGGTGGGTCCCCCCTGTTTGGGCCGCATGTCCGGCGTATGGCTACTCCTTTCCGGGGTCAACCCGGACCGCGCAGATCGCGCGACAGGACAACACAAAGAACACCAGGAGGCCGAGGCCCACGATGCTGGCGACGCGGAGCCCGAAGAACGGCGCGACGAGGATCATGACCAGCAGCAGGCTGCACACCCACAGCATCAGGGCCAGCAGCATGGGCGTGCCACACGGAACACGCCATGACAGCGCTGGCCTGGGATGGGCACCAGGCACCTCGGCCCAGCGCGCGAGCCTGCGCATGTCGCTATCCCTCCGCCCGCACGCGCCGCTTGACGTACGCGGTGACCACTGGCATCGTCACGATCATGGAGAGGAGAAAACTCCACACAGCGCCACCGTAGATAGCCGCAGGCGGATACCCGCCGACCACCCTCGCCAGCATGAGGAACAGCCCTACTACAGCCAGGGAAGTTCCCGTGTACCAGAGCGCGCTTACCCGGATGACCTGCTTCTCAACGGCCGCGTCCATGTTTGCTTTCTCCTTTCTCCGTTCGGAACGTCCCCCTCACCCTCCCCTCTCCCGCACGGGGGAGAGGGATGCGGTGAGGGGCGAGGCTACCGCGGTCCGTGTACCGGAG
>JACQOS010000112.1 GCA_016202425.1 Chloroflexota bacterium | reverse complement strand
GGCCAGAGCCTGTCCTGAGCCAGGCGAAGGAAAGGGGGCGAGGGGGATGGTCGTCCCGACCAGTCGGGATTCAGCACCCTCCTAGCGGTTGCCGCCGCCCTGCCCTCCGCCGCCCTGCCCGGGAGGCGTCGGCTTGGGGGTCGGCGTGGGCGTCGGGGTGCGGGTGGGAGTAGGCATAGCCGTGGGCGTCGGAGTGGGGGTGGGCGTAGCGGTGGGAGCAGGCGTCGGCGTAGCTGCCGGGGCCGCGGGAGCTGGTGTGGGGATGGGCGCTGAGGTTGGCGTGGGTGTGGGAGTGCGTGGCGGCCCCCCACCTCCGGCCTGGGCAGAGCCTCCCGCCGGGGCGCCACCGCCCTGGCCGGGCCTGGGGGTGGGCGTCGGGGTAGGTGCTGGCACGGAAGTGGGGGTGGGAGTCCTACCTTGAGGTAGGACCGTTGGCGTCGCCTCACCAGCGCGGCTGCCCCTCTCCTGCGGCCCTCCCCGCTCTGCTGGTTCCTCAGGTCTCCCTTGCCCGCCTCCCGGGGTCTCCCGCTCCTGGGAGCCTGCCCCCGACGCCGGCTCCCGGCCCCCTTCCTGGCCCTCCTGCCCGGGAGGCCCTCCGGGGCCCTGGGAGCCTTCCGGCCTCTCCTGCCCCCGTTCCCTGTTCTCCTGGGCACCGGGGCCACCCTCACCCTGCCCCTGGCCGGCCGCTTGCTCCTGGCCCCTCCCCTCCGGCTCCCTGCCCTGCCGGGCCTCCTGCCCTGGAGCACCTTCCGGCCCGCGGCCGGTCTCCGGTCGCTCCTGGCCTCGCTGCCCAGTTTCCGCAGGCCGCCCGGGTTCTCGGCCTCCGGCCTGTTCTGGCCGCTCCCCGCGAGTGCCGGCCGCCTGCGCCCCCTCACCACCCCGGCCCCTGGCCTGAGCCGCCCTCTCCACACCACGGGCACGCTCTTCTGCCTGCGGCGACCGCGGAGGACGCTGCAAGACGACCGCGGCGCCACGGCCAGCGGCGCCGGGACCGCCAGCGGCCGGCCCGCCAGACCCCGGCGGCTGGGCGGAAGGGCCTCCTCTCGCAGGGGGCCTGGCCGCGTCGCGTCCGCAGGGAGGCCGCTCCCCTGGGCGGCCCGTCTGCTCCCGCTGCCCGGGAGGAGTCCCTTCAGGAGGCAGCTCCTCTACCTGCTGGATGAGCGCCGGCGCCGTGGGGAGCTCCAGCGGCTCAAGCTCCACCCCCGCCCAGGCGGGCGAACTGGCCAGCAGCGCCGGCCACGCTTCGGGAGACGCTCCCTGGAGCGTCAGGAGTCCAAGATCATGGCTCGGAAGCGTGGGAGAGGCGGGGACCGCCAGGCCCAGGGCGCTCAGGCGGCTGGCGAGCGTGGGGTTCTGGGCGGCCTCTTGGGCCAGTTGCCTGAGGGCTGCCTCCAGCGAGCCTGCCGCCGATAGACGGCTGAAGGCGTCGGGGCCCGCGGCCAGGAGGATAGTCACCGCCTGGAGAAGCTGCTGCCCCGCGGAGGAAGGGGCCCCATTCCCCGATATGGCAACGGAGGCCCGGGGCACGGACTCCACAACCCTGAGCACGGGGGTGCCGGTATCGGCGACCTGGGCAAGAAGCGCCTTCCCCTGGACCAGATCCAGGGAGACGACGCCGCTACTGCCATCGTACTGGAGCCACACGGTGCCCCCGTAGACCGCCACCACCGCCGAGGGCGATGCGACCAGCACCAGCCCGCCGCCCTGGCCCGGGGCATCCAGGTAGGTGCCCCCCTGGAGGGAGACGCGGTACAGCGGCGTGGACTGCCCGGGGTCCACATAGGCAAGCGTCTGAAGGGCTAGCTGGGAGCCGGTGTCCAGAAAGAGCTTGCCTCCGCCCGCGAGGGAGACAAGAGCTTCGCCGCTTGACCCCGTGCGGACGGCATGGCCCTGGTCCAGCGCGAAGCAGGAGGTGGCGGGCTGCCACGACTGCCCGCCGGACGGCAGCAGCTCCACCGGGCCTGCAAGCACGTAGAGGGACGCCTTGGGATGCCCCGCGACGAGAGCCGGGACGCCACACCCGAAGAAGAACAGGACTCCCGCCAGGCCCAAGGCCCAGCCGCCTTTTCGGCTCATGCCCCCTCCCTCACTCAGGTAACGTTCCACGGTACCTCTCGTCAGGCTTTCCGTCAATCACCCAGAAGAGGGGTGGCCATCCCCCTAACGGGCGATGCTGGACGCCCACTGCGGACTCATGTAACCTTCCCTTGACCCCTCAGGCAGCAGCGCGGCGAAGAGTCGCGCCGGACCTGGATGAAGAGCCGGGACAAGGCAGGAGGTAGGAGTGACAACGGAACACCGATTCGGCACGGCCATCAACTGCATTGACGGCCGCGTGCAGCAGCCCGTGGCAGAGTGGATCAAGAAGAACCACCAGGTGGACTTTGTGGACATGGTGACGGAGCCTGGTCCCGACAAGGCCCTCGCCACGGGCGATGCCCGGCTCCGGGATGCGTTGAGAGCCAAAGTGCAGGTCTCCATCAACGCGCACCACTCACGGGTGGTCGCCATTGCGGGGCACCACAACTGCGCAGCCAACCCGGCCTCGCGGGAGGAACACCAGGCCCAGGTCCGGCAGGGTGCCCGGCTTATCGCTTCCTGGGGCTTGCCCGTGCGGGTCGTAGGCCTCTGGGTGGGCCCAGACTGGAAGGCGGAGGCCGTGGTCAGCCTCGCCAGCGAGGGCGGCGCTGGGACCCCCTGAGCCTGGGACACCGTGTCCGCCCCCTCCTTGCAGATCGAGAACACGGGCGATCATGAGCCCCGTCCCCAGGGGACCGGCGCCGAGGGGGCGCGACCAGGCCTGGCCTCCGGCCCCTGGCGCTCCTGACCCATGAAGGGCGTTACCGGACCATGACGATGCTCAAGAGATGGCTCGCCCTCCTGAGGGTGAAGCAGTACACCAAGAACGGCTTCGTGGCCGTCCCGCTGCTGTTTGCCGGCAAGTACACTCAAGAAACTATCACCTTCACCGTGGTGGCCAGCGTCGCCTTCTGCCTTCTCTCGTCCGCGGTCTATATCGTCAACGACATGGTGGATGCGCCCAGGGACCGCCTTCATCCGAAGAAGCGGCATCGCCCGCTGGCCAGCGGTCAGGTATCGGTCCCCATGGCGGCCGTAGTGGCCGTCGGGCTGCTGGCGGCTTCCCTGGTGCTGGGGGCGCTGCTCCAGAGGCCGCTACTGCTGCTCGTCATGGGCCTCTACGTTGGGAACAGTCTGCTGTATTCCTTCCTTGTCAAGGAGGTACAACTGCTGGACCTGTTCGGCGTGTCCCTCGGCCATATCCTCCGGGTATTTGCGGGCTCCACCGCGATTCAGGTGCCGGTCTCGCCTTTCCTCTTCCTGGTCACCCTGTTCCTGACCACTTTCCTCGCGGCAGGCAAGCGCCGGTACGAGCTCATCGCCCTGGGGGCCAACGCCCCTGCCCACAAGGGCGTCCTGCGGCGCTACTCGGTTTATTTCCTGGACCAGATCATGCTCATCTGCGCGACCTTGACCCTGGCAACGTATATCCTGTACGTGGTGGACCCAGGGACCATCCAGCGCTTTGGCTCTGCCATGGTCCTGACGGTCCCGGTCGCCACCTTCGGCATCTTCCGGTACTACCACATCACCCACAACCTCGAGGGCGGGGAGCCCTCCGACGACCTGGTCAGCGACCCCTTCATCCTGGGCACGGGGCTTTTGTACTTCGCAATCTTTGTAGCGCTCGTCGTCTGGCAGAGAGTCCTGTGAGAGCAGTACGGAAGAGGTTGTCCGGATGGGGGCGCTTCCCCGTCGAGGAGGCGTGGGTCTACCGGCCCGACAGCCTGGAGGACGTCCGCGAGCTGCTACCTGGCGGGAACCTGACACTGCGGGGCCTGGGGCGCAGCTACGGGGACGCCTCCCTGAACAAGGACGGGAACGTGGCGGACCTCACCCGCCTGGACCGCTTCCTGGACTTCGATGGGGAGACTGGCCGTCTCACCTGCGAGGGGGGGGTCAGCCTGGCGGAGGTCCTTGAGGTGTTCGTGCCCCGGGGATGGTTCCTGCCCGTCACCCCGGGGACCAAGTTCGTCACCGTGGCGGGGGCCATCGCCTCCGACGTGCATGGCAAGAACCATCACAACGCCTCCTCCCTGAGTCGCCACGTGGAGTCCATGGCCCTGCTGCTGGCCAGCGGCGAGACCGTTCTTTGCTCCCGGGAGAGCTTGCCCGATCTCTTCTGGGCCACGGCAGGAGGCATGGGGCTCACGGGGATCATCGCGCAAGCGACCTTCCGACTCCGCAGGATCGAGACCTCCTTCCTGCACTACAAGGCTGTCCGGGCCCGGGACCTGGACCACATGCTGGAGACGCTGGAGCAGTACGACCCCCATTACGATTACTCGGTGGCCTGGATCGACGGGCTGGCCGGGGGCAAGGACCTGGGCAAGGGGGTGGTGCTGTTGGGCAGTCACGCCCCGCTGGCCGAGCTGCCAACCCAGCAGCGTCGCTCGCCGCTCCCCGTCCTTGCCAGGAGGCGCTTGTCGGTGTCGCGGCCCCCCCCCTTCAGCGTCGTGAACCGCATGACCATCCGGCTCCTCAACACCTCCTATCGTTTCACCCATCGGCCGCGGGAGGCGCTGGTGGGCTACGACGGCTTCTTCTACCCCCTCGACGGCGTAGGAGCGTGGAACCGGCTGTACGGGAGCGGGGGGTTCCTCCAGCACCAGTCTGTTTTCCCGCTTCAGGCCAGCCGGGAGACCCTGGTGCGTCTCCTGGAGATGGTCGTCAAGTCCCGGCATGCATCCTCCCTCGTCATCCTGAAAAAGTTTGGCCCGCAGGAGGGGCTCCTCTCTTTCCCCATGCCTGGGTACACCGTCGCCATGGACTTTCCAGTGTACTCAGCGCCGTTTCTGGCCCTGGTGAGCGCGATGGACGAGCTGGTGGCGCAGAGCGGGGGAAGGGTCTACCTGGCCAAGGATGCGTGCCTTTCGCGAGAGCGCTTTCAGGCCATGTACCCCCGGTGGAAGGAGTGGCTGGCTGCCAAAGAGAGGTACGACCCCCGCGGAGCGTTTACGTCGAGCATGGCAAGGCGGCTGGGGCTTGCGCCGTGAAGATTGGAGCAGGGCAGCAGTTCCTGATCCTGGGGGCCACTTCGCCCATGGCGCGCTACACCGCCTACGAACTGGCCAAAAGGGGGTGCGCCCTTCTCCTGGCGGGCCGCAGCCCCTCGGAGGTCGAGGCGGTGGCCAGGGACGTCCACATTCGCTATGGTGTCCCCGCTCAGCCGCGCACCTTCGATGCCCGGGACTTCGCTTCTCATCCCGCGCTGATAGAGGAGACCGTTTCCCAGTTGGGACACCTGGATGGCGTGTTCCTCTTCTTCGGCGAGCAGGGAGACCAGGCGAAAGCGCAGCACTCCTTCGAAGAGGCCCGGGCCATCGTGGAGGTGAACTTCCTGGGCGCCGTCTCCCTGCTCACCCTGGTCGCCAACCACCTGGAGGAGCGGAGGTCAGGCGTGATCGTGGGGGTCTCTTCCGTCGCGGGAGACCGGGGTCGGCGGACCAACTACGTCTACGGTTCCTCCAAGGGGGCCCTCAGCCTCTTCCTCCAGGGGCTCCGCAACAGGCTGAGCCTGTCCAACGTGCAGGTCGTGACGGTCAAGCCAGGATACGTCGACACAGCCATGACCTACGGCGTGGTCACGTCTCGTCTGGTGGCTTCTCCCCAACGGGTCGCCCGTGGTATCGTGCGTTCGGTGGAGAAGGGAAGGGACGTGGTGTACCTCCCCTGGTTCTGGCAATGGATCATGCTGGTGATCCGGCTCATCCCAGAGCGGGTCTTCAAGCGGCTCAACCTGTGAGGAGCCTACACGGGCAAGGAGAAGGACCGATGAGTGAGAAGGCGAGGCTCCTGGCGGAGCTGGACCGGGAGTTCGGGGCGCTCAAGGCGGCGTGCGACGGGTTGAGCGACCACCAGCTCCGGCAGGTGTGGCTCGGCCAGTGGTCCGTGGTGCAGGTCCTGGCCCATACCGCCCGGTGGCTCCAGGAGACCGCTCCCATGCTGGAACGCCTGGGCCGGGGCGAACGGGCGAACCCCGAAGGCGTGAACTACGACGACGCGGATGCCTGGAACGCCAGGTTCGTTGCCGAGGCGGGGCCTCTGTCGCCCGCCGAGGCCCTGAGGCTCCTGGAGCAGTGCCATGTCGACTTCAAGCGCGCCGCCCAGTCCGTCCCGGAAGAGCGCTTCGTAGAGGGCCGCACGGCCCATCGGATCGTGACGGTGAACGGGATCAACCATCTCCGGGAGCACGCCGGCGACATTCTGAAGTGGCGGTCTCGCTGAGCGGCCTCCTCTGAGCCAGGCGAGCACCCCGAGGAAGGAACGTCATGAGCGACTCTGAAGCCGCACTGCTGCCCAGGGATGTACGGCCCCTCAAGTACCTCATCACCCTTGCCCCCGACCTGGAGCGGTCCACGTTTTCGGGCCAGGAGACGGTCGAGCTGGAGGTGGCGCAACCCTGCTCTGAGCTGGTCTTCCACGCCGCTGACCTGGAGG
>JACQOS010000105.1 GCA_016202425.1 Chloroflexota bacterium | reverse complement strand
GGCTGCTGAAATGGGGTGGCCGGTGTCCCGTGAGTCGGTACGGTGCCTGCCCTGAGCGAGGTCGATGGTACGGGGGTCTGGGGGTGTCCCCCAGATTTCCTCTCGTCCCCCTCTCCTGCAGGAGAGGGGGCCAGGGGGTGAGGTATATGCCCTCAGAGGGAGTGTGCTCTCCTGCAAGGGCGCATCTATTTTTGTAAAGAACTAGGGGGACACCACACTAGATGATAGCTCGTCATGCCCAACAACCTGCATAACCTCACCATTCACGAAGCCAGGCGGCTCCTGGACCGCCGCGCCGTCTCCTCGGTGGAGCTGACGCAGGCGTATTTGGAGCGAGTCCAGACTGTGGACCCGCGGGTGCGGGCCTACGTCACCGTCACAGCCCAGCAGGCGCTTCGGCAGGCCCGGGAGGCCGACGTCCGCATCGTCCGAGGCGACGTGTCGCCGCTCACGGGGGTACCTTTGCACCTCAAGGACAACCTGTGCACCAAGGGCGTGCCCACCACCTGCTCGTCGCGGATGCTGGAGGGCTTCGTCCCCCCTTACGACGCCACGGTGGTGGAGCGCCTCCGGAGCCAGGGGGCCGTCTTCCTGGGCAAAGGGAACATGGACGAGTTCGCCATGGGCTCCTCTACGGAGAACTCGGCCTTCTTCCCCACCCATAACCCCTGGGACCTGGAGCGGGTGCCGGGAGGAAGCAGCGGCGGCCCGGCGGCGGCGGTGGCGGCGGACGAGGCGGTGGCCGCCCTGGGCTCCGACACCGGCGGGAGCATCCGCCAGCCGGCGGCCCTCTGCGGCATCGTGGGCCTGAAGCCCACCTACGGGCTGGTGAGCCGCTATGGCCTTGTGGCCTTCGCCTCCTCGCTGGACCAGATCGGTCCCATGACCAGGGACGTGACCGATTGCGCCCTGCTGCTGAACGCCGTCGCGGGCCACGACTCCCGAGACTCCACCTCTCTCCCCCACCCTGCACCCGACTACACCCGGGCCCTGACGGGCGACGTCCGTGGGCTGCGCGTCGGCGTCCCCAAGGAGTACCTGGGGGAGGGGATTGACCCGGACGTGGAGGCGGCCATCCGGAAGGCGGCCCAGACGCTGGAGGCAATGGGCGCCTCGGTGGACTGGGAGGTCTCCCTGCCCTCCACTAAGTACGCCCTGCCCTGCTACTACATCATCGCCCCGGCCGAGTGCTCGGCCAACCTGGCCCGGTACGACGGGGTAAAGTACGGCTACTCGTACCAGGGCCCTGGCACCATGTGGGAGGCCCTGGAGAGGACCCGCCAGGAGGGGTTTGGCCCGGAGGTGAAGCGGCGCATCATGCTGGGCACCTACGCCCTCTCCGCCGGCTACTACGACGCCTACTACCTCAAGGCCCTGAAGGTGCGGACCATCATCACCCGGGAGTTCCAGGAGGCCTTCCAGCGCTACGACGTGCTGCTCACCCCTACCTCGCCGACGGTGGCCTTCCGCCTGGGGGAGAAGACGGCGGACCCCCTCCAGATGTACCTGAGCGACGTGTGCACCATCCCGGTGAACATGGCCGGGCTACCGGGCATCTCCCTCCCCTGCGGCCTGGCCCACGGGCTGCCGGTGGGCCTGCAGATCATCGGCCCGGCCCTGGGGGACGGGACGGTGCTGCGGGTGGCCCACGCCTACGAGCAGGCGACCGAGTGGCACAAGATGAGGGCCAAAGCCTAACACGCCGTCCGTCACCGCCGGGAGGCGTATCGCCCATGACCACGGCCCCAGAAGACCGCTTCGCCGAACGCCTGGCCGACCACCGTGCGGCCATCACGCCCGGCGCCTCCCACGATGCCCGGCGCGTGCACTTCCTGGACCTGCTGCGGGACGCCTTCGGCGTTGACCTGGCCCACTTCCAGATCGAGGAGCGGGTCTACCGGGGCCGGGTGGACGCCCTCCTGGGCACCCTGGTGTTCGAGTTCAAGCGCGACCTGGCGGCGGAGCTGGAGGACGCGCAAGCCCAGCTCCAGCGCTACATCGCCGACCTGCGCGCCAGGCACCCGGGCGCGGCCTTCACCGCCGTCGCCACGGACGGCCTCCACCTGCGGGCCTTCTCTCCCACCTACGCCGACGACGGCCTCCAGGTCACCGGCCTGACGCCCATCGAGGAGCTGGACCTGTCCCAGGGCACCGACCCGCGCACGCTCTTCCTGCGCCTGGACGCCCTCATCGCCCACTTCCGGGAGGGGCGGCTGCCCGCCACTGCCCAGACGGTCGTCGCCGCCCTGGGGGAGGGGAGCGCCGCCTTCCGCACAGCCCACGCAGCCCTGGCCCGCCTCTACCGCCGCCTGGAGACCCTGCCGTCCCTCCAGGTGCGGCTCCACGAGTGGCGCCGCTACCTGGCCCTGGTCTACGGCGAGGAGGTGGGCGACGAGGCGCTCTTCCTCAAACACACCTACCTGGCCACCGTGGCGCGGCTGGTGGCCTGGCTGCGCCTTTCTCCGGTGCCGGTGCGGGAGCGCGAGGAGCTGGCCCCGGTGATCCTTGGCCGGGCCTTCGAGGAGCAGGGCGTGGCGGGCTTCATCGAGGACGACTTCTTCACCTGGTTCCTCGCTTCGGCAGGCTCAGCACAAGGCCCAGGACAGGGCCTGGGGCCGGCCATGGACGACGGGCTGGACCTGGCCTGGCGGCTGCTCACGACGCTCCAGCGCTACGACTTCTCCCAGGTCCGGGAGGACGTGCTCAAGGAGCTTTACCAGGGGCTGGTGGACCCGGAGGCCCGCCACGACCTGGGCGAGTACTACACCCCCGACTGGCTGGCGGAGCTGATCCTGCGCGACGAGCTGCGCCTGCCCCAGGACCCCCACCGCAGCCTGCTGGACCCCGCCTGCGGCTCCGGCACCTTCCTCTTCATCGCCATCCGCCTCATGCGGGAGGCCCTGGAGCGGGCGGGCGTGGCCCCCTCTGACATCCTGGTGCACGTCCTGGAGCGCGTGGTGGGAATGGACGTCCACCCCCTGGCGGTGACCATCGCCCGAACCAACTACCTGCTGGCCCTGGGCGATCTGCTCCAGACGCCCAGGGACGAGGTCACCATCCCGGTCTACCTGGCGGACTCCATCAAGCTGCCGGATCTGACCGCAGCTTTGGGTTCACCCGTCCAACAGGGGAGTCCATCCCGACGGGTCGGGATGGCGGGGGAATCGGGGGTGTCCCCCGAATCCGCATCTTCCCCCTCTCCCTTAGAGGGAGAGGGGGACCGAGGGGGTGAGGGCGACGACCCTCCCTACACCATCGAGACGGGGGAGCCCAACGTCTTCCTCCAGCTTCCCCGGAGCCTGGTGCTCAACCCCAGAGGGCTGGACTACCTGATTCCCAAAATGAAGGACAAGTACGGCTGGGTCGCGCTCAAGGCCACCAGCCAGCAGGCGTGGGAGCGGGCCTGGCAGAGCTTCCACCAGTTCCTCATCACCCCTGAAACATCGCGCAAGCCCTTCGCCCTCAGCCCGGACGCCGCCGAGGTGGTGGTGCGGACCCAGCAGACGCTGGTGAGGCTGATGCACGAGGGCAAGGACACGGTCTGGTTCGCCATCCTGCGCAACGCCCTGCGCCCAGTCTCCCTGGCCCAGCAGCGGTTCGACCTGGTGGTGGGCAACCCGCCCTGGCTGTCGCTGCGCTACCTCAGGAGCCCCCGCTACCAGCAGTGGGTGCGTCAGCAGGTGCTGGTGGAGTACCGGCTCCTGGAGAAGGGGAAGCCCCACCTGTTCACCCAGATGGAGCTGGCCACCCTGTTCTTCGCCCGGGCCGCCGACCTCTACCTCCGGGAGGGCGGAGCCATCGCCTTCGTCATGCCCCGGTCCGTGCTGGTGGCCCAGCAGCACGCCCGGTTCACGGGGATGTCGTTCAAGGAGGGCGGGCTTCTGCTCCTGGGGCTGCGGAGGGTCCTGGACCTGGAGGGTGTGAAGCCGCTGTTCAAGGTACCC
Organism: Chloroflexota bacterium; assembly: GCA_016202425.1. Lineage (GTDB taxonomy): Bacteria > Chloroflexota > Dehalococcoidia > Lucifugimonadales > JACQOS01 > JACQOS01. The sequence continues at coordinate 8,295 of JACQOS010000105.1, read as the reverse complement.
GCCTGCGTCCTGGTGGCGGAGAAGGGGCGGTGGCCCCAGGAGGCAGAGGCTGTGGAGGGCCGCGTGTTCACCGGCGACCTGGTGGTGAAGAACCGCTCCCTGGCCCAGGCGCGGGGGATGCTGGCGGAGCGTCCCGTCCGCTACCGGCGCATGGAGGGCCGCCTTGCGCCGGAGGGCGAGGCCGCGCCGCTGGCGCGAGGCCGTAGCTTCTACTACGACCGGTTCTACCAGGGCGCCACCATCGTGCCCCGGAACCTCTGGTTCGTGCGGCTGGTGGCGGGCCGCCTGGGCTTCAGCCGCGAGGCCCCCTACTTCGAGACGGACGAGGAGCAGGCGCGGACGGCGAAGGCACCCTGGCGGGACGTGCGGATGGCGGGGCAGGTGGAGGCCCGGTTCCTCTACGCCACCCTCCCTTCGGGCCACCTGGTGCCCTTCGGCTACACCCGCCCATCGCCCGTCATCCTGCCGCTGGTGGAGGAGGGCGGGCGCTACACGCTCCTGAACGCCGAGGGCGCCCAGGAGCGGGGCTTCCACCGGCTGGCCGAGTGGCTCAGGGGGGCCCAGGGGCACTGGGAGCGGCTGGCCCGCCGAGGGCCTGAGGGCCAGCCCAAGGAGCCCAGCGTGGTGAAGTGGCTGAACTACCGCAACAAGCTCACACGCCAGAGCCCCCAGCGGCGGTACCGGGTGTTGTACAACGCGGCAGGGACGAACCTGGCGGCCTCCGTGGTAGACATGCAGAAGCTCAGGAGCTTGGAAAGTGGGCAAGGAGTTCCATTTCGCGGCTTTCTCGTAGAGCACAAGCTGTGGCTCTATGAAACGATCAATGAAGCTGAAGGGCATTACCTGACAGCACTACTGAACTCGCCCATCTTCGATAAGCTTCTCAAGCCGTTGCAAACCCATGGGCTCTGGGGAGAACGAGACATTGAGAAGCGTCCCATGCTCTTCCCCATCCCGCAGTTCAACCTGCAAGACCCTGCCCACGCCCGGCTGGCGGAGCTGGGGCGGGCGTGCGTGGAGCGGGTGCAAGAGGTCTTGCCGGAGCTTTCGGCCCGCTACCGGAGCGTGGGGCGGCTGTGGGGGGAGGTGCGCCGCCTCCTGCAACAAGAGCTGGCGGAGATCGACGCGCTGGCGCGGGCGGTGCTGGGGGTGGAGGGGTGAGGGCGGCCCACCATGTCATGCTGAGGGAGTCCACGACCCCGTCGGGACGACCGAAGCATCTAAGGCGTATGAGGACCTACGACGAAGTCATTTCAAAAGGGGTCTCCTGGAGGAGTCCAGAGGGGGTTACACCCCCTCTGGCGGGGTTCTAAGGGTGTCCCCTGGCCCTTCTCTTCTTTCCCCCTCTCCCCTTCCCAGGAAGGGGAGAGGGGGACCAAGGGGGTGAGGGATTTCGGGATAGCTTCAAGTGTCCTCATGAGGAGCTGACCATGGCCTCTGCTCGGCTTACCGTGCGTGTCCAACCGGGGGCCCGGCGCAACGAGGTGACCGGGTATGGGGCCGGCGTGCTTCACCTCCGGGTCACGGCGCCGCCCCTGGAAGGGAGGGCCAACGATGCCCTCCGGCGCTACGTCGCCGATCTCCTGGGCATTCGCCGGAGAAACGTCGCCATTCGCACGGGCCTAAAAGGGCGGAGCAAGGTGCTTGAGATAGACGGCCTCGACCAGGGCCAGCTCGATGAGCGGCTCCGCGGGGAGGTGCGGCAGTTGCTGGCTTAAGAGCTGGCGGAGGTTGACGCGCTGGCGCGGGCGGTGCTGGGGGTGGAGGGGTGAGGGTGGCCCCTCTCGAAGAGTCTTCGACCTGTCATTCTGAGGAGTCCCGATAGCATCGGGACGACGAAGAATCTGGGGCATGATGCCCGCATCTGGGCCTGCGCCCTGGATGCTTCGTCCCGACACGTCGGGACTCAGCATGGCAATCAAGGGAATGCGGCGATGGTCGGCGGGAGAGGAGGAAGGCCATGGGGACCCGGGCCAAGGCGGTCCCAGGGGACCGCACCCCTGTGGCGCTGCTGCCCGGCGGTATCCAGCCGGTAGCGGCGTCGTATCGGGAGCTGCTGGCGGCGCTCGGGGACGAGGTGGAGCCGCTCCTGAAGGACTACGAGCTCTACGCAGGGGAGGTGCCGCCGCCCGGCTGGAGTCTGGACACGGAGGTGGAGGGCCTTCGCCAGGCAGCGGAAGGGGGTGGGTTCGGCCCGTTCCATCTCCTGGGGTACTCCGGTGGCGGCGCCATCGCGCTGGCGTTCGCCGTCAGGTACCCGGAACGTGTGAGGAGCCTGGCCCTCGTCGAGCCGGCATGGGTAGGCAACGACGGTCTGAGCCCGGAGGAGGTGGCCTACTGGGAGGAGCTGGGGCGGGCGGTGGAGCTGCCTCCCGCGGAGCTGCTTCGGGAGTTCACCCGGGCCAACTTGCCCTCGGGCATGGCGCCACCGGCGCAGCCCCAGGGGCCGCCACCTTCGTGGCTGGCGCGACGGCCTGCGGGGCTCCGGCTCCTCGTGCGGGCCTTCATCAACGGTCGCCTCGACCACGAGCGGCTGAGGCGTTTCCCGTCGCCCGTCTTCGTGGCCGTCGGCAGCCTGAGCCGGGTCGTGGAGCGGAGGAAGGCGGAGCGGCTTGCGTCCATCCTCCCCGACTGCCGGGTGGAGGTGTACGAAGGGACGCACCACTTCGCCCCGCCCCATCGGGAGGCGCCGGAGAGGCTGGCCGGGGCGCTGCGGGGACTGTGGGCGCGGGCCGCTGCGGGGTGGTCTACTCCACCGTATACCACTCCTGGCCCCTGGTCAGGCGCAGGAACTCCTTGAGGAGTGCTGGGTTGGCGGCTACCACGCCCGTACTGTTCAGGCTGCCGGGGCCTCCTCGGCGGTCCAGCACTTGGCCACCCGCTTCGCGCACCAGGAGCAGGCCCGCGGCCACGTCCCAGGGTGCTAGAGTGTGATGGAGGTAGAGGTCCAGGCGCCCGGCGGCAACGTAGGCGAGCCCCAGGGCCGCGGAGCCCATGACCCGGATGGCCTGGAGGTCGGGCCAGAGGGATTCCACCAGCTTGAGGGCCGCCAGGGCCCGCCGGTCCATGACGCCCATATCCAGCCCCAGCAGGCTTTCGCCCATGGCCGTCCTCTGCCGCACGGAGGTGCGCTGGCCGTTGAGGTAAGCGCCCTGGCCCTTCAGGGCATGGAAGGTCTCCTCCCGCATGGGGTCGTGGATGACGCCCAGCAGGACATCATCGGCCCGGGCCAAGGCCAGGGCGATGCAGAAGTGGGGAACGTCGTTGGCGTAGTTGCGGGTGCCGTCCAGAGGGTCCACGATCCAGCGGAGTCCCTGGCTCTGACCGCTGGTGCCCAGCTCCTCGCCCAGGATGCCCAGGTCGGGAAAGGCCGAGCCAAGCTCCTGACGCAACTGCCGCTCGGCCAGGAGGTCAGCGTCGGTAACGGGGTTGGAGGGGCCCTTGTAGCTTACCTGCTTGGGCCCGTGGAAACGGGTCCTGAGCAGCGCGCCCGCCCGGCGTGCCGCGGCCATGGCGACCTCCAGGGCGCTCCTGCCGTCAGGGGAGGATGGAAGCTGGTCCACAGGCCCCCTTGCTCCGAGCGTGGCCTCGTTGAGGCCCAGGGGAGTCTACCACGGGCGCCCTGCCCCCTCAACGGGCGGGGCGTTGTCCACGGCGTGGTCCGTTTGGGTACAATACGGGGTTGACGCGCGGATGTTGGCATAGAATAGATAGGAGGGCCAGAGTGATCCGGAGCTGGAAAGGGAAGACCCCGCAGGTGCATCCCACGGCGTTTGTCAGCGAAGCGGCCTACGTGGTGGGCGAGGTGGACATAGGCGAGAACTCCAGCGTCTGGCCCGGCACGGTGGTCCGTGGCGACAGGGGGAAGATCACCATAGGGAAGGGCAGCAACATCCAGGACAACTGCACGATCCACTCCGATGCGCCTGCCCGCATCGGCGACGGGTGTACGTTGGGGCACGGGGTAATCTGGCACGGGCGGCTGCTGGGAGACCACTGCCTGGTGGGGAACGGCGCCACAGCGAACGACGGCGTGGAGGTAGGGGAGCTGTCGGTCATCGGGGCGGGGGCCGTGGTGCTGGAGAACGTCAAGGTGCCGCCGCGCTCTCTGGTGATGGGCATTCCGGGCAAGGTGAAGGGCCAGACCACCGAGCGCCACCACGAGATGATCAAGTCGCTGGCGGCCCACTACGTGGAGGAGGCCCGCGGATACAAGAGGGAGGGGCTGGAGTAGGACCGCTCACCTGGCTTTCCGTGGGAGTGGCCTGATGTGCTGTTTGGGCCCGAAGGCCCGTAACCGCAAGCGCGTCGCCTCTCAAATAGCCTTCTCAGTGTATCGATATAGCCTTGGAACCCAGTCCAGCCGTAACCTGAATTTTGTCCCATGGTTATGGTGGGTTCGAGCATCGAAGTCTACTAACGCAAGTCCATTTTCGATCGCGGCGAGAAAGTGATCCAACTCGAAGCCCTGTAGTATGAGCACACTCTGGATGCGAAAGTATTCTTCACCATCTGACCGCTGGGTCTCAGCTTCTACGTAGAAAGAGTTGAGCATCTTGGTAGAAGCTTTCAGAAAAAGGTCCTGGAACCGCCAATACGGTTGGGGGTTCAGGGGGCCCAGTCCAACCCGCGCTATTACACTTTGGAGCCATTCCTTGTGTCTGCTGTGAACTGCGCCGGAATCGAAATGCACATTGATCCTTTCCTCTGCACGATCGACCGATACTCTGAAGCCTCGATCAGTTGGCCCTGTAGCTCCTAACGTCTGCCTAAAGCTCAATTCATTTGGGCGGCCAGCTTGGTCCGGCCAGCCGTACTTAGGAAGCAAGAGACTTGCTACAACCCTAGCTTTCCTGGGTTCAGGCTCCATGTGGAACAAGGTCAAGAGAGACGAACTACCAGCCCTATGAGTTTTCAATTCCCATTGGGCTGTATCGGCTATCGGTAAGTTGTTCTCAGGGAAACCTAGCAGAGCATCAATCGTATTACCGATGCCGCCCGAGTTCAGAGGACGGAGGCTCCGAATCCAGCCTCGCCTCCAAACCGTACGGAATTGCTCCACCATCTGTCCCTTTGTCAGGAGTCGCATTGCCATTTGTCGGCCTTCCAGGTGGTCGTCGGAAGTCCAAGAGATACTCGAATGTCGTACCCATGGTAATGTAGTTATTTGGCCAGCCGAAGATCCCTACCCGATTGACTATGTTGGTGCGATCCCAAATCACAGTGTTTCGGAACTCGTAGCCAGCTTTCCGAAGGGCCTCGATGAGAGCAACGTGGATGGTGACCCGCCGGTCTTCCCACCACATGTCTGGGACGTCGATCACACAATGCGCGCCGAGTTTAAGGAGCGGGAGTAGGCCACCGAATATCAAAGCCATTGCCTCAGCATATTGCTCCAATTCGAGCAGCCCCAAGTCCCTGGGGTCAGAAGAGTATTGCTCCACTTTGAGGTATTGGTCATTCCTCCTTTCCTGTCCCCTGCGACTTTTGTTCTTTCGGGGCCTGTTCAACAGATTGGCATAGGGAGGTGAGGTAACGATCAGGCTCACGACCTCCGAAGGAAGGTACTCAGGTATTTCTCTCGCATCGGCATTGATCGCGAACTGCTGGGTACGTGTATCCAGTCTCGGCTGCTGCAAACGCTCTCTCGCGAGCTGAATATAATCTGGGTGTAGATCGAATCCTACTGCGTTCCTGCCAGAATCCTGTGCAGCCACTAACGTTGTGCCCGTACCGACAAACGGGTCTAGAACGAGCTCCCCTCGGTGAGTAAGTAAATCAATCCATCGCCGTGCTAAAGCAATAGGAAAGGTAGCAGGGTGGACCTTCTTGTCCCTGATGTCGCGTCCGTTGTAATTGAACTGCCAAACTCCCAACTGGCCTTTGATCCATGACTTGGCATCGGTGCAACTGATGTGGCTGGGAGGACAATCACACGTTCTTCGGTGGGAGATATCTATGAACCGCTCTCCTCGTTCTGGCTGTATGGCTTGTTTGGCAGTTCCTGTGAGCCGGAGTCCAACACTAGTTTCCACAGCTACCTCCCGTCACGCGGGATTCGTTTATTCCCACTCCGTGGACGCCCTCGTTTCTGAGTCGGGATAAGCGGCTGAGTGTTGCTGCGGGTAACATACTCCGCCACGGACTCACGCAGAATCAGCCAGTCTCGGCCAATCTTAGCACCTTGTAGCCGACCTTCTCGCACTAAACGCCGGGTGTGCTGGATTGTATACCCGAGGGTTTCCGAGGCCTCGGGAGTGGTCATGTACTCGTTCTCATTGTCCATGGCTCAACCCTGAGGTATTTTATTCCCCAGGGAACAAATTGTCAATGGGCTGGCGAGCTCTTTTGAGGGAGGAGGGGGTGCCCCCTCACATCCGCTCGGGGGCCGTCATGCCCATAAGCGAGAGGGCCCGGGCCAGGACAATGCGGCACGCCTCCACCAGCTTCAGGCGGGCCAGGGTGATGGACCCTTCCCCAGGCTCGCTGGACACCACCCGGCAGTGGTCATAGAACCAGTGGAAGGCCGTGGCCAGTTCCACCGCATAGTGGGGCAGGTGGTGGGGCTCCAGGCGCAGGGCCATGGTCTCGATGAGCTCGGGGAGGAGCAGCATCTTCTTGATGAGGGCTGCCTCCGCCGGGTCGGTGAGGAGGGAGACGTCCCCCTGTCGGTAGTCCAGCCCCCGCTCCAGGGCCAGGCGCAGGATGCCCGCGATGCGGGCGTAGGCGTACTGGACGTAATAGACGGGGTTGTTCTCCGACTGCTGCTTGGCGAGCTCCAGGTCGAACTCCATCTGGCTCTCCGGGGACCGGGAGAGGAAGAAGAAGCGGCAGGCGTCGGGCCCCACCTCGTCCAGCAACTCCCGGAGGGTGATGATCTCGCCGGTGCGCTTGGACAGCCTGAGCACCTCGTCTCCTCGCTTGAGGGTGACGAGCTGGGAGATGACGATGGTGAGGCGCTGGGGCTCCACCCCCAGGGCCGCTACGGCCGCCTTCACCCGGGAGACGTGGCCCTGGTGGTCCGCTCCCCAGATGTCAATGACCCGGTGGAATCCCCGGGTCGTGAACTTGTTGTAGTGGTAGGCGATGTCTGAGGCGAAGTAGGTGGGCTCGCCGGTGCTCTTCAGCAGCACGTTGTCCTTGTCGTCCCCCAGGGCGGTGGAGGTGAACCACAGAGCGCCCTGGCGCTCCACCAGATAGCCCCCCTCGCGGAGCAGGCCCAAGGCCGTGGAGTACTCCCCGTCGCCGTAGAGGCTCCGCTCGCTGAACCAGACGTCGAAGTCGGTCCTGAGCCTGGCCAGGTCGTCGCGGATCTGGGCAAGCATCTTCTGGAGGCCGATCTCTCCCAGGGCGTTGATGGCCTCGGGCTCCGGGAGTCGCAGGAAACGGTCGCCATGTTGAGCGACGGCCTCCTGGGCCAGGGAGACCATGTAGGAGCCCTGGTAGGCGTTCTCGGGCAGCGGTGCGTCCTGGCCCAGGGCCTGAAGGTAACGGGCATACAGAGTGCGGCGGAAGGCGTCGATCTGAGAGCCTGCGTCGTTGATGTAGTACTCCCTGGAGACCTGGTATCCCGCGGCCTCCAGCACAGCGGCCAGGGCGCTGCCCAGGACGCCGCCGCGGGCATGGCCGACGTGGATAGGCCCCGTGGGGTTGACGCTGACGAACTCCACCTGGACCCGCTGGCCCTGGCCCAGGTCCCCCCGGCCGTAGGCATCGCCCTGGCGGAGGACATCTTCCACCTGCTGGCGCAGCCACGGAAGACGAAGGGAGAAGTTGATGAACCCCGGCGCAGCGGCCCATGCGCGCTCCACGGCGGGGTCGGCGGGGAGCAGGGGAACGAGGCGCTGGGCGATGGCCAGGGGGCTCATACGGGCGGAGCGGGCCAGCCGGAGGGGGAGGCTGGTGGCCAGGTCGCCGTGGTCAGGCTCCTGGGGGTGCTCCACCTCGATGTCCGGCAGAGGCCCCCGGGGAAGGAGCTCCCGGCGCTGGGCCTCCTCTACCGCCTGGGCGACGAGATGGGCGATGTGGTGCGGTAGCAGCATGGGCGTGCCCTCATGATACCACCGGCAAGGAAACGGCTGTCCGCAAACCAGGACCCGGATAGGCCCTAGTATCTAATGACGTGAATCCGCGTAGACATGTCGTACTTCAAGTCCCGCTCATCCTGAGCACCGTCGAAGGACATGAGCGGGACTTTTCCTCCGCTCGTTTTGTTCCCTTCGTCTGCGCTCAGGGTATACTAGTCTCACCAAGATAGGTTGATCAAAGCGCCCTTTTCGGACAGTAGGTACTAGG
>JACQOS010000116.1 GCA_016202425.1 Chloroflexota bacterium | reverse complement strand
CGTCAATGTCATTGCGAGGCCCGATGGTTCGAAGTCCTCACCACAGGCTCCGGAGGGCCGTGGCAATCTGGCTGCGGGGTTCACCCCTCCTCCAGATTGCTTCGTCGTCCCGATTTCATCGGGACTCCTCGCAATGACAATTTGTAAGCGTATTTCAGAAACAGGACACTAGCGGTGCCTGCACCTTGAGACAGGCGTGGCCGCTAGCGCCCCTTCCACTGGGGCAGGCGCTTCTCGGAAAAGGCCCGTGGCCCTTCGTGGAAGTCCTCCGTCTGATAGATCCAGCGCAGCACCTGGTCGGCCACGCGCACCGAGTCGTCCAGGCCCAGGTTCTGGCTGCGCCACATGATCTCGACGGCTCCCTGGAGCGCCAGGGGAGCGTTCTTCCCGATGGTCGTCGCCAGCTCCTGCGCCCGGGGCAGCAACTGCTCCTGGGGCACCACCTCCGTCACGATACCCAGCTCCAGGGCCCTTCGGGCAGGGATGCGCTCGTAGCTGCCCATCAGGCCCATGCGCAGGGCGTGGTAGTAGCCGATGCGCCGGCTCAGGCCCAGCATCTCCCGCTCGGCAGGGACCCCCACGGATACGTGGGGATCGATGAAGACCGCCTCCTCCGCACAGATGGGAACGTCGGATTCCAGGAGGAAGCGGAGGCCGCCGCCCGCACAGATGCCGTTGACGGCGCAAATGACAGGCTTGAACACGCCCGCTTTCTTGGGAGTGTACGCAGCGACGTCGGAGATGTCCTTGTCCACCACATCCAGCTCTTTCAGCTCCTTCAGGTCCCGCCCCGCGCAGAAGGCCCTGCCCTTGGCGGTGACAATGGCTACCCGCATGTCCCGGTCCTCGCCAAAGTCCTTCCAAACGTCCACCAGCTCCAACATCATCGGCGTGTCATAGGAGTTGAGCGCGTCGGGACGGTTGAAGGTGATGTGGGCGACATGGTCCTTTTTCTCGTAGATGACCCTGGTATACGCCATGGCTGCTCCTTTTCCTGTCTGTCAGATCAGTCCCTTCGCCGGGCTCCTGCCCCGGCCTCTTGCTTCAACCCCCGTTGCCCGCGAGGTGGTTCCAGGCCCTGTGGCAGGTCCACCGTCATCCTGCCTTGCTGCACATCCACCCCCACCACCACGTCGGCCAGAGCGGGGATCAGCGTCTCGTCCCCGCCCCGGCGCACCACGTACACATCGTTGCTGCCCGTCTCCAGGATCTCCACCACGTCGCCCAGCAGCTTCCCTAGGCTCGTGTACACGTTCATGCCCAGGACCTGGTAGTGGTAGTAGCTCCCCTCCGGGAGCGGAGGCACCTCCTGTTCAGGCACCGCCACCACCTTCCCACGGAGCTCCTCCGCCTGGGTCCGCGTCGCCACGTCCTGGAACAATACCACCAGCCCCTGGGGCGTGGCTCGACTCCTGAGGACGTGGTGGGGCGACGCATCCACGTAGAGCACGGCCCCCGGGGCAAAACGCTGGGGGACATCGGTCATGGCCTGGATACGCACCTCACCCCGGACGCCCATGGGCTTGACGATGCGCCCCACCTCAACGAACGCCCCCGCTCCACGACCTACCATAACGCTGTTCTGGCCTGCTGCGAGAGCCGAGGCTCAAACGATTTCCAGGATAGCCCGAGTGCCCGCCTTCACGGCGGCCACCCGGACGAGCACCCGCATCGCCTGAGCGACCCTGCCCTGCCTGCCGATGATCTTGCCCTTGTCCTCGGCCGCCACCTCCAGGCGCAAGATCACCCGGCCGTCCTCCACCACCTCCGTCACCTTCACCTCATCCGGCTTCGTCGCCAGCGTCTTGGCAATGTACTCGATGAGCTCGCGCATCGCGGCCTAGCCCTCTGCGGAAACGTTCTTGCTCCGAAGGAGCTGGGCCACGGGCTCCGAGGGCTGCGCGCCACGGCGCAGCCACTCGCGCACCTTCTCCTCGTCCAAGGTCACCGTGGGGGGATCGGTGGAGGGGTCGTAGCGACCGACCTGTTCCACAACCAAGCCACCCCGGGGAGTACGCGAGTCGGCTACCACGATGCGGTAGGACGGGTGCTTCTTGGCGCCAACGCGGCGCAGGCGGATTCGTAGCATCCTGCTGGTGTTGTCCCTTCTCTGTGAACGCACCGCATTGTAGCCGCCCTCCCTAGGGTTGTCAACGGAGGACCGCCGGATACACGCACGGCCCCCGCTAGAGGCTATTCGGGAAACCCTCACCCCCTGTACCCCCATGTACCAGCGTTGCAGCGTACCTACGACAGGCGACGGTAGCGAGTCGTGGGTCTGGGCAGTGCCCAGTGGGAGACACCCCCAGGCCCCTGCCATCCCGACCCGTCGGGATGGACTCCCCCAGAAGGAGTTTTGAGACAGGTTCTAAGG
>JACQOS010000103.1 GCA_016202425.1 Chloroflexota bacterium | reverse complement strand
TCTAATGACGTGAATCCGCGTAAACATGTCATACTTCAAGTCCCGCTCATCCTGAGCACCGTCGAAGGACATGAGCGGGACTTTCCCTCCGCTCGTATGGTTCGATAACCTGTCTTCCGCCACGGCGGTCGCCTGGAGATGGGCCCGGAAAGGCCAGTGCCGTACGCTCCCTACCACCCTAGTCCGCGCAACCACCAGACTGGCCGGCTCACCCGGGAGGGCGGCAGGGACGCCGGGAGGCCCGGCTCCGACGCACGGGGCTGAGAAGCCACGCTCTGGTCTGCCGCATCTGCGACCATCCGGTCCCGTCACCATCCGGACCGGCGTCTCCTGGCAGTTACCGGTGGCGTCAAAGGCCGCCGCCGTAACGCAGCAGCCAGTACTCCACACCGTCCACCAGGGCGAGCCAGCTTGCCTCGATGATGTTGGCGGAGGACCCGACAGTCTGCCAGGTGTGCTCGCCGTCGGTGGACTCGATGAGGACGCGCACCGTCGCCCCCGTGCCAGCACCCTGGTTGACCACGCGGACCTTGTAGTCCACTAGGCGCACCCGCTTCAGTTCGGGGTAGTCCTCCATGAGCGCCTTGCGAAGCGCGACATCCAGGGCGTTAACGGGGCCGTTGCCCACGGCGGCCGTGTGGCGCACCTCCGAGCCGACCCGTACCTTCACCGTCGCCTCGGCCAGCAGGTCATCGGCCCCAGGCCCCGCGAGGGCCCGCCGCTGCTCCACGATGACCCGGTAGTCCATGAGCTGGAAGGGCGGTTTGTAGCCCGCCAGGGTCCGGCGCACGAGCAGCTCAAAGGAGGCCTCCGCACCCTCGTACTGAAAACCCTGGCTCTCCTTCAGCTTTATCTCCTCCACCAGCGTCCCCACGGCCGACGGCGAGACCGCCACGCCCAGACCCAGCTCCTTCAGCTTGTAGGTAATGTTCCCCTTGCCGGCCAGCTCCGAGATCAGCATACGTGTGGCATTGCCCACGGCCAAGGGCTTGATGTGCTGGTAGCTATCTTCCAGCTTTGCCACGGCGGAACCGTGAAGGCCCGCCTTGTGGCCGAACGCGCTCGAACCCACGTAAGGCTGCTGGGCGTGAGGCGGGAGATTGACTACCTCGCTCACATACCGGTGCACCTCCGTCAAGCGGGCGAGCTGCTGTTCCGTGAGACACGGGATGCCCAGCTTCAGCTTCAGGTTGGCCGCAACCGAGAGCAGGTTGGCGTTTCCGCAGCGCTCCCCATAGCCATTCACCGTGCCCTGCACCTGGACCGCCCCGGCCTCCACGGCAGCCAGGCTGCCGGCCACGGCCACGTCGCAGTCGTTATGGGCGTGGATGCCCAGGGGAACGGACACCTCCTTCCCTACTCTCTGGACCATGTCGCGCACCTGAGAGGGAAGGCTCCCGCCGTTGGTGTCGCAGAGGATCACTACCTCTGCCCCCGCCTCCGCCGCCACCCGAGCGCACCGCACCGCATAGGCGGCGTTGGCCCGAAAGCCATCGAAGAAATGCTCGGCGTCAAAGAAGACGCGGCGGCCCTGGCGGCACAGGAAGGCGACGGAATCGGCGATCATGGCCAGGTTCTCCTCCAGCGTGGTCTCCAGGATACGTGTCACGTGCAGGTCCCAGCTCTTGCCCACCAGGGTGACCACGGGAGCCTGGGAGTCCAGCATCGCCCGCAGGTTCGGGTCGGCCTCCGGCGCAATGCCGGCACGCCGCGTGCTCCCGAAGGCGGCTATGGTCACGGAACTCAGGGAGATGTCCCGCACGGCCCTGAAGTATTCGTCGTCCTTGGGGTTGGACCCCGGCCACCCACCTTCGACGAACGGGACGCCCAGCTCGTCCAGCTTTCTGGTGATCTTCAGCTTATCCTCCAAGGACAGCGAGATGCCCTCCTGCTGGGCGCCGTCCCGCAGTGTGGTGTCATAGAGCGCTACCGTGGGCATACGTTCCCTACCTCTCCCCGTGGTGCCGCTCAAACGCCGTGGCCCGTCCCCCAAAGGGACGGGCCACGTAGTTCCCGCGGTACCACCCTTGTTTCCCGACTGCGTCGGGACACTCGCTGGAGCGTCAATACGCCCCGATCCTTGCTAACGGGGGACTGCCCGGCCCGGCCTACTCCTTCGCCTGGTGCCTGGGAGAGGCCGACCCAGCGAACGTTCGGCGGGCGGCTCAGGAGGGATATTCGGAGGCTCCTCCCGCGTCCGCTTCCACCATGCCGGACTCGCTGGACAGGGGTGTGCCCCTACTCGTCTCCGTCTACGCCTTTGCCGGAAAGAGTAGCATGGCAGAGGCACAGGGTCAAGGAGATGGGCGAGCGCCCTCCAAGGCCATCAACCGCTCCAGCACCAAACGCATGGCCAGATAGCGCTGCTCCGTTGTCTGGCGGGCCCGCCTGAGGGCCTCCTGCGCGGGGGCAGGAGCCTCTCTCAACGCCTCCTGCCACGCCAGCTCCTGCGCCCTCTGCCGCTCCGCCAGCGTCTCCAGCGTGCGCAGGAGTTGCAGGCGCCGTAGCTCGGCCTCGTCCAACGACGCAGGCCTCTCAGGAGCCTCCGCCAGGCCCAGGACGGAGCTTTCCACCTGCTGCAGGTGGTGCTCCGCATCCGTGGTGAGGCCTTGCAGACGCCGGAGGTCGCCCCTCCTTGCCGCGAAGGCCATCTCTTTCACGCGACGGAGGGCGTAGGAGGAGTGAAGCTGGGCCCTGCCATCCCTGTCGAAGGCCAACGCCAGGCGGACGTTCTCCACGGCCCGCTTGACGGGATAGAGGGCCGCGTCGGGCATGCTGTTGCTGGAGGCAGCTACGACGCCCGTGCCACCCAGCACCACGACGGCCAGCGAGGCAACAACCCCCATCGCCCAGCGGGGCACCCACGGCCGCTGGGCAAGCAGCGCCGCCAACAGCCCCTGCCACGCCGTCCACCGCCGGCGCCTGAGGCCACGCCTCTGGAGGGCCGCCCGGAGGGCCAGCCGCGCCCTGGCCTTGGCCGCTGCGCTGGGCACGGGGTCCAGCGAGGCGCGCCCGGCTAGGGCCAGCCGCAGCAGAGGCTCCAGCTCCGAAACATCCTCAGGATACTGCTGAAGACACCACTCCACGGACCGCCCGTCCCTCAGCACGTGGTCCAGGCAGGTGTCCAGCACAGCATCAAAAGAAGGGTCGTGCTTCATCGCTTCCTATGCCCCTGGGCCGCCGGGTCCTGGCTTGCCTCCTGACCGCCGAGGACCCTGCGCAACTTCTTCAGCGCGCTGCTCTGCAGCTCCCGGACCGCGCCGTCGCCCCGCTTCATCACCGCTCCCGCCTCCGCCGAGGTGAGCTCCCCGAAGAAGCGGAGCATGACCACCTCCCGCTGCCCCTCGGTCAGGGAGCCCATGGCCCGCAGCAACTCCTCTCGGTCCAGGGTCCGCAGGGCTTCCCGCACCGGGTCCTCGGCGGAGGCCACGGTGCTTGCCTCCTCCACGGGGACGGTCCTCCTGTGGGCGTTCCTACGGAGGTGGTCCACCACCAGGTTGTGGGCGATGCGGAAAAGCCATGCCTCCATGGGGACGCCCCGCCACCTGTAGGAGTCCACATGCTCCAACGCGCGCAAGAAGACATCGGATGCCAACTCCTCGCCATCGGCGGCGTTGCCCACCTTGGCGGCAATGTAGCGGGCAATCCGCTCGTAGTGGGTCTCAAAAAGTCCCTCCAGGGCGGTCCTGCCCGGGCGCTCCTGCTCAGCCCGATGCATGGCTCCCTCGCCCACGTCGCGGCGCACCAGGAGAAGCTGCTCCGCTCCCACACTGTAGATAACGAAGGGCCATCACAAAACGTCACCCCGTCCCACTCCATCTCCCCTGGCATGCCTTGCCCGGAGCGAGAAGATGGAGCGGCCTGTTCTCTTTTCGCCGTCGCTGTTATATAATGCCTCAAATCTTATCTTTGGGCCAACTCGGTCGGCTGCCGTGGAGTCAGCCCGGAACGGGCAGAAGGCAGAAGAAGGTCTCGATCAACCCTAGGGAGGTCTGATGGTCACTTCTAGCAGGAGCAAGAGGGTCATCATCGTTGCTCCCAAGTCCACTGGAGGCAATTTCGAATACGTTGCCATCCCCAGGCAGGGTCCCCTGTACCTCTCGGGCGCATTGGGCCAGTGGCACGGGGACTACCTCTACGAGCGCGAGGTCTGGTACGAGGACCGGTGCGGTCACATCGACCCCGACAAGGACCTGGAAAAGGCCGACATCCTCTTGGTCACCGCCCTCATCAACGAAGCGCCTCGTGCCTACCAGATCGCCCGGGAAGCCCGCCAGCATCACCCCAACCTGCCGATCATCGGCGGGGGTCCGCACATGAGCCCGCTCGCTGACGAGGCCCTGCGCTTCACCGGCATGGACGCCGTGGTGCAGAGGGAGGGCGAAGACGTCATTGGCCCCCTGTGCGACCTGATGCTCAGCTACGACGGAGCAGAGCGGACGGCCCAGCTTCGCAAGTTCCCCGGCATCGCCTTCCTGGACGAAAGCCACTACGTGGAGAACGCCCGCCACGGCGTCATCCCCCCGAACTACGTGGAACTCCCGGACTTCGCCTCCGTGAAGGACCTGACACCCGCCAACCCACTGGCCGCCGGCATCATCGAGACCGTCCGGGGATGCACGGAAAAATGCACCTACTGCCAGGTGATCCAGCAGTTCCTGGGCTACCGCATGGTCCCCCGGGAGACAGAGCTAAGGAGACTTGCGCAGCTCCACAAGCTGGCTGAAGACGGTCTTATCTACGCCGCCAGGGACGGCCGCTTCAGCGTGTTTGTCTCTGATGACCTCCACCCTCCCCCGCTTCGGGCCGTCAAGTACCGGGACGAGCGGCTGGCGCGTCTTCGCAACTGGAAAGGGCACACCGAAGGGATGTGGATGATCTGCCAGACCAGGGCGGAGATCGGCCAGGACCCGGAGCTGGCGGAGGCCATGGTGGAGGCGGGCTTCAAGATGCTGTACGTCGGCGTCGAGTCCAGCAATGCCAAGAACCTGGCGCTGGTGAAGAAGCGCCAGGACCCCGACCAGGTGCACAAGGACCTGACCAAGCTCAACGAGCTCGGCTTCATCCTCTGCGCCATGACCATCATCGGGCTCCCCTACGACACCGATGAGTCCATCATGGAGATGGCCCGCTGGGTCAGGACCGTGAGCCGCTACCAGACCGCCAACTGGCTCACCCCTCTTCCCGCCACGGTCAACTGGCACGGCCTTGCCCCCGTGGACGAAGACGGCTCCATCCTGCCGCCCGGCAAGATGCGGCCCTACCATCTCTACACGGGCAGGCAACTGGTCCATCGCGACGAGCGCTGGAGCTTGCAGGAGTCCCGGGACCTGTTCGCCCGGTACACCCGCGAGCTGAGGCCCGTCGACGCCCTGTACGAGAGGATCTTCCGGATGTTCCGTAGCAAGGCCTACTACGAGACGATGGGGCGGCGCCAGGCCGAGGAGGCTCCCGCCTCGGCCGTGGCCCGGCTTGCCGCGTCTGTCTCGACCAGGACCGCCTCCGCAGGAGCCAACCTGACCGCTGCCCTGGCCAGGATGTCCGAGGGCGTCTCGTTGAAGCTGAACGAAGCCGAAAAGACGCTCTCCGCCGGCATCGCCGACATCGCCAGCCACGCCCAGGTCTCCTGGCCAACGGAGTGGAGGGAATCCCTGGCAGCCCGGGTCCGAGGGCTCCAGGAGACAGCCTCCACCAAGCTGGCCGAGCTGCGGGCGACCGTGACAGCGAACGTGACGGAGGCAAGGGCCCTCGCGGTTACCGCCACGGGCGATGCCCGCGACGCTTGGAGCAGCCGACTGGAGGAGTTGGGCCACACCCTGTCGTCCAAGGCCCGGGAGGTCCGAGAGGCCCTGCTTCTTCGGCTGAAGCAGGTGCGCGACAGTGTCGCCACCCTCCGAGGGGACCCGCACCGCAGCCTCACGGCCAAGGTAGGAGAGGTGCAGGAGGCCTTCGCTAGGCGCCTCGACGAGGTGGGCGAAGCGATGGCCGCGCTGGTCGCTGACCTCAGGGCGACCCTGGAGGACCCGGCGCCGGCCAGGCAACGCACCACACCCTCGCCATCCTGACTGTGTGCCCGGCCCACTGCACCACACCCCCCTTGGGGGGCCTGAAGGCAGATTCCCGCGCTTGGCGCACTCAGAATTCGTGCGAAAAGCCGGAGAAAGCCATGGCGCAGCACCGGGAGCAAGCACCATGAGCACGCGGGTCTTCGTCACCGGCCTGGGGGTGGTCAGCCCCCTGGGGTTGGACGCTGCCTCTACCTGGAACAATCTCGTTGGCGGCGTCTCCGGGATAGTCTACATCACTGCTTTCGATACCCAGGGCTTCGAAACCCGGATCGCCGGAGAGGTGAAGGGATTCGACCCTACCGAGTACCTGGACAAGAAACAGGCGAGGCACATGGACCGCTTCGCCCAGTTCGCCGCCGTTGCCAGCCAGGAGGCCCTGTGGCAGGCGGAGCTCAAGCTCGAGGAGCTGGACCCGAACCGAGTCGCCGTCATCGTGGGAAGCGGCGTGGGAGGCATCATCACCATGTCCCAGCAATGGGAAGTGCTGAAGGAGCGCGGCCCCACGCGGGTGAGCCCCTTCCTCCTGCCCATGATGCTTGCCGACATGGCCCCCGGGCAGCTCTCCATGATCCTGGGGGCCAAAGGACCCAACTTCTGCCCCGTCTCCTCCTGCTCCAGCGGTGCCGACGCCATTGGCCACGGCTGGCACATGATCCGCCGAGGCGATGCGGATGTGGTGATTGCGGGAGGGGCCGAGGCCCCCATCTGCCCCATCGCCGTCGCGGGCTTCAACGCCTGCCAGGCCCTTTCCCGGCACAACGTCAGCCCTAAAGAGGCCAGCCGGCCCTTCGATGCCCAGCGGGATGGCTTCGTCATAGGCGAGGGTGCCGGTATCCTGGTGCTGGAAAGCCTGGAAAGCGTGCGGCGCCGCAACGTGCCCGCCTTGGCAGAGCTGGTGGGCTACGCGGCCACTTCCGACGCGTACCATGTCACCCAACCCGCCCCCGATGCCGAAGGTGAGGTCCGCGCCATGCGCCTGGCCCTGGAGGCGGCTGGCCTGAAACCCGGCGACATCGGTTACATCAACGCCCACGGGACCTCCACACCCCTGAACGACAAGTTCGAGACCATGGCCATCAAGGCGGTGTTCGGCGAAGAGGCCTACCACATCCCTGTCAGCTCCACCAAGTCCATGATGGGCCACATGCTGGGGGCAGGGGGCGCCGTGGAAGCGGCCATCTCCATCATGGCCCTGAACCGCTGGGTCATCCCCCCCACCATCAACCTGGAGCATCCGGACCCGGAGTGCGACCTGGACTACGTCCCCAACAGGGCCCGCCGTTGTGAAATCCGCACCGCCATGAGCAACTCCTTCGGCTTCGGCGGCCACAACTCAAGCCTCGTCTTCCAGGCGCCCGAAGACCACGCATAGCCTTCAGGGCTTATCTCGAAGAGTCTTCGACCTGGAGGCGGGCGGCGCCCGCAGGACGGTGAGGATGACGCGGGAAGCGAGCCTCCCCACTCCGAGCCAGGCGTCCAGGGCCTGGCGCCTGCTGCCGCCCGTCCCCGCCGAGACAAAGGAAGCGCTCCTCCGTAGCTCCTGTCCCCCTTTCCTCGTCCCCTTCCTCTACCACCGGGGTATGGAGAGCGCCGCCCAGGCGCAAGCCTTTCTGGCCCCCAACAAAGTCTCGCACGACCCCTTCCTGCTCCCCGGGATGGAGCGCGCCGTGCCCAGGCTCGCGGAGGCCCTGGCGCAGCGGGAGCCCATCGGCATCTTTGGGGACTTCGATGTGGATGGCGTGACGGCCACCGCCCTCCTTGCCCGCGCCCTGGGGGCTCTCGGCGCTACTATCCTGGCCTACATCCCGCACCGGGTCCAGGAGGGGCATGGCCTCAACACTCAGGCCATTCAGCACCTGGCCCGGCAGGACGTCCGGCTCCTCATCACCGTCGACTGCGGGATTACCGCCCACCGAGAGATCGCCGAGGCCACCCAGGCGGGCATGGACACCATCGTGACGGACCATCACCTGGCCCCCATGGGTGCACCGCAGGCGCTGGCGGTGGTCAACCCACAGCTCCCCGGGTCCCGTTACCCCTTCCCCCACCTCAGCGGGGCGGGCCTGGCCTGGAAGCTCGCGCAGGCCCTCTATCAGGCCCTAGGCCCCAAGGCACCTCCGTTGCCCCCAGACCTCCTCGCCCTGGCGGCCCTGAGCACCGTGGCCGACGTAGCGCCTCTCGTGAACGAGAACAGGAGCATCGTCCGCCAGGGCCTTCTGGAGCTGGCCCATCCGCGCACGCCCGGGCTCCGCGCCCTGCTCTCGACTGCGAGGCTACGGCCGGAGGCCGTGGACACCGACGCCATCGCCTGGGCACTGGCCCCCCGCATCAACGCCGCAGGACGCATGGCTCACGCCTCCATCAGCTACCACCTCCTCATGGAAGAGACCGAGGAGCGTGCCGCAGCCCTGGCAGCCCTCCTGGAGCAGCACAACCGACGGCGCCAGGAGCTGGCGGAGGAGACGATGGCGAAGGCCAGCGCCCTTCTCCAGACCTCCCCGGACGCCACCGACCCTGGCAGAACCCCACTGCTCATGGTCGGGGACCCATCCTTCTCGCCGGGGGTCACGGGCCTGGTGGCCAGCAGGCTGGTGGAGGAGTTCTACCGACCCGCCGTGGTGGTGAGCGTTGGTCCGGAGGTGAGCCGGGGGAGCTGCCGGAGCATAAAGGAGTTCGATATCGGCACGGCCCTTCACCAGGCGGCTCAACAAGTGGCCGGGGTGCTGCGCTACGGAGGGCACCGGCAGGCTGCGGGCTTCACCATCGCCACGCCCCAGCTCCCGGCGCTGCGGGAACGGCTTTGCCTCCTGGCGGAGACCTCCCTCGACCTCCAGGCGCTGCGTCCCGGGATGGAGATTGACCTGGAGGTGCCTCTCCGGAGCCTGCCCAGAGACGCCTACCGGACCGTCCAGCTTCTAGCCCCGTTCGGGGAGGGCAACCCCAGGCCGGTTTTCCTGAGCCGCCAAGTACAGGTGCTCGACGCCCGCGCCGTGGGTGCCGACGGCCACCACCTGCGCCTGCGCCTCAGGGACGGCCCGGCCACCTGGGATGCCATAGCTTTCCGGCAGGGCCAGCGCAGCGGGGACGCCCTTGACGTCACCGCGAGCACCGGCCGGTCCATAGATATCGTCTACAGCCTCGCAACGGACCGCTGGGGACCCGAGGAGACGCTCCAGCTCCAGGTTCTGGACTTCCGGCCCAGTCATTGAGGGCCTGGGGTCCGTCACCGCTCCGAGTGGGAAAGGTGCGCCCCGTGTCGCCATTGGCGCGACTCCAAGGAATCGGTTAGAATGGCGCCGCTCAACGCCACGGACCGGCACACTTCCGAGGGAAGCCGTCCGGACCGGGCGAATTTTCATGGAGGTGAGTCTTAGCCATGGCGACTCAAGGGAGAAGAAGGGGAGGCGCGGATGAGGAGGACCTGAAAGAGCAGGTGGCGATGTGCTGCCGCGTCCTGTACAGCGAGGGCCTGATGAGGAACGTCGGGCACCTGACGCTGCGCATCCCTGGGACCGACAGGTTCTTCCTGGGATTCAACCGGTACACGTACGGGGACACCCAGGCGAAGGACATCATCACCTTCGACCTGAGCGCCAGGAAGGTCGCTGGCCCCGAGGTCCTGCTGCCCTACGAGACCTTCATCTATACCGAGGTCCTGAAAGCGCGGCCCGACGTGAACAGCGTCCTCCACGTGCACATGCCGGTCACCCTGGCCTTCGGAATAGCCGGCCGGGAGATCCTGCCTCTCTACCTTCACGACTCCGAGGTGCTCCGCTTCGGCGTCACCACGGTGGACAACCCACTCCTCGCCTCCACGGTGGACCGGGGACAGGCTATTGCGCGGGCCCTCAGGGAGGCCAGCGCCTGCCACATGCGGGGCCACGGCCAGGTCATCGTTGGCGAGACGGCCGAGCAGGCCACGAACAGGGCCATGCAACTGGAGGACGGCGCTAAGATCAACCTGATGGCCCTCCAGCTCAACCCTCACCCGAAGACCCTGACCGGGACCGAGATGGAGGAGTTCGTCTATGAGAACAGGCGCACTCCGGAGACCTCCGCTATCGAGCCCTACAGCGCCATCCGGAAGCGGATCCCGGGCGTCGCTTTGGGCCAGGTGGGCTACCTCGCCCGAGAGCTGGCGGCGAAGCAAAAAGCCCGCTCCTAAGCGGCGTCTTCGCCGAGCGGTTTATCACGAGGAGGAATCGGAGCCTTCCCCTGGCGCGTAGCACGAGGGCCGGGGAAGGCTCCACCCTTCGCCGTGGGGGTGCCTTCTGAAACCGGGACTGGAGCCACCGGTCGGATTTGAACCGACGGCCTGCGGTTTACGAAACCGCTGCTCTGCCTCTGAGCTACGGTGGCCCGTCGTATCTGAGTCAGCTATGGGTCTGTGTCCCAAACATCCGCTGTTCGGGCGGTTTGACGACAATTTTGACGACAACGCGCTCACGATTCCGGCCACAGGGCCACAGACACCCTTTCGGCGGCTTCCTTTTGAAGCTCTGGTGCGACGTGAGTATAGATGTTCATGGTCGTGCTGATCTGGGCATGACCCAGAATCTCCATTGCCACCCTCGCCGGAACCTTCTGGGCAGCCATCAGCGAAGCGGCCCCGTGGCGTAGATCATGATAGCGCATCGAGGGCAGCCCTGCCAGGTGAAGCAGCTTGCGGAAACGGCGGCTCACGTGAAAGGAAGTTAGGGGCCGCCCTACTTCGTTGGTGAACACCAACGCTCCCCACGCATCGCCTTCCCATGCTGCCCCCATAACCATCCGTTCCTCTAGCTGGCGCTTCATGTGCTGGCGAAGGGCTGCCGCTACAGGGGCAGGCATGGCAATGGTACGGCGGGACCGCACCGTCTTTGGTGGAAAGAAGGTGAAAGCCCCATTGACCCGTTGTAGAGTGCGCTGAATAGTCAGCGTGGCAGCATCCACGTTCACGTCAGACCAGCGGAGGCCCAGGGCCTCACTCTGGCGCAAACCACAGGCGAGGCAAACGGTAAACAATGCCTCGAGGCGGTCGCCCTTGACCGCTTCAAGGACACGGCGGGCAGCGTAGGGCGTGAGCGCCTGGACCTCCGTTGCAGGCACCGGCGGAGCATCTGCCAGGGCCGCGACATTCCGCCCTAACAGGCTATGGCGCATGGCGTGGTGAAGGGCATTGCGGAGCACGGCGCGGCAATGCTCCACGGTACGAGGGGATGCGCCCTTTGAGGCGACGCCGGACAGCATCTTCTCCACGTGCTGAGGAGTGAGGCGGGCCAGAGGGATACGGCCTATTTCTGGGGCGATATGCAACCGTACAAGCTCCTGATAGCGAACGAGTGTCTTGGGCCGTACCCGTAGGGCAGCGCTGTCCCGTAGCCACCCTTCAAGGAAGTCCCCGGTACTCTGGCGCTCCCCTGACAGGGGGAGGCCATCAGCAATGGCCTTCTGCGCCTGCACGAGCCTCTGGGCCACCTCCTGGCGCGTGTTGCCATAATAGGACTTGCGCTTCCCATCTAGGAGCGATACACGGGCCTCCCACCGGCCATCCTTGCGTTGGACGATAGAACCCTCCGAATTGCCACGCCTAGCCATTGCCCTCCTCCTTTGTTCCTCGCTTCCTGGCAACATCATCTGAAAGCATCGCTTGAATGAACGACCCCATCCGCTTTAGATTCAAGCCACCTAAGACCCAGGCTACTTCAGCGTGCAGAGCTTCTTCGTTCCATGGAAACAGTCCACCCGAAGGGATAGGGTGTTGCGGTCTATGTCTGGCCTTGTAGTAGGCTTTCCCCTGGACTGCGTTATGCCAGGGGCGATAGGCGAGCTCCCATTCTACCCCACGGACTGTTTGCACATGCTCTCCTCCCCTGAGTTCGTTGACCGCAAGAGTCAAAGCCTGCAATACCCGGTAGCGTATTGGTTGGCCCGGGCTAGCCTGGGAAACCCGCCAGAACCACCTTGCAAGCCGTATTGGTGGACGCTGCGCTACGGTGTCTTTCTGCTGGTCTAGGAAGACCAGAAGTTCCAGGGCCGCCGCACTCGCCTCCCAGGGCAGGTCGCCACGTTCCATGCTTTCAGGCCAATGAAACGTGCGATATAGGGCTTTTTCGCCTTCCTCTATCTGGGCGAACTCGCCTGTTCGAATCCGGCTGATGCTCCGCTTGCTCGGCACCCAGGCCGCCAGGACACGGTTTTGGGGATCGGGATGGGCCTCTAACTCCCTGGCTTCTGCCTTCAGCGTCTCGAAAACAACGCCGTCAGAGAGCCGTTCTCCCCTTTGCTCCGCCTGGGCAAAAAGAGCGACGCATCTCTCCTTCCAGTAGCCAGGTATTGGGCGCTGTGGCATTGTTTCCCTTCTTGAAATGGCGATGTGCCACATCGTGCGCTATTGCGGGGCACATCAACTGTCCTAGACTATAGCAAACAGTGGCAAGTTTGTCAACGTTTGAGGAGGTGCCCCTTGGAGAAGTTACTTCTGAGCGAGCATGCAGTAGGAGAGGTGCTGTCCCTGGGGAGGTCTTCTGTGCGCAAGCTGATGGACACAGGGCGCTTGCCAGGGATGCACATAGGACGCTCTCTGCGTTTTCATGTCCGGGATGTAGAGCGCCTTGCCGAGGAGCTTCGACAGGAGAGCCCCCAACAATCTGGTCAGCCGCAAGAGCCGACGGGTTGCTGACCCCACAGGAACGCCTCCGCCGCGCCCTGGCAGCGCGGCGCGCCCACATGACCAGGCTGGCGCTCCGGTCGGCGCAGACCCGTAACAAAAAGAGGTCTGGCCCCTCGACGAAGGGGCCAGGCCAGGAGGTCACCGATGCGAGCGGCAAGCTCCCTAGTAAACAGTTTACCACGCCTTCTCCCTCAACATGAAGCCCAGCTACGGGCATCGGCCATCCTGGAGGATGTTGCCCAAGAGCGCGGGTATTACTCCATCACTGACAAGGCGGAGCTGGCCCGCCTGGGCTTTCGCAAGTATCAATGTGCCGTGCCGGGCCTTCTCATACCTCTATATGGCGTGGATGGCCCGCGTTGGGGTTATCAATACCGCGCAGACAGCGCCCGGACCGCTGCGGACGGCAAGACAGCCAAATACGATAGCCCGCAAGGACAAGCAAACCGCCTCGATGTCCCGCCCCGGTGTCAACCTTCTCTGGCTGATCCCAGGGTAGCCTTGTGGGTTACGGAGGGAGCGAAGAAGTCGGACGCCATCGCATCGAAGGGCGGCTGCGTTGTCAACGTAGGCGGAGTCTGGAACTGGAAGGCCCGAAACCGTTTTGGCGGCATTACCGTCTCGGTGGACCTGGACTACATAGCCTGGACTGGTAAGCACGGCCCCAGGGACGTTTATTTAGCTTTCGACTCCGACGTCGTCACCAAGGTTCCTGTCCGAACCGCCCTAGAGCATCTGGGGGAGATACTCCGGCGCAAAGGCGCTTCTGTCTACATGGTCCGCTTTCCCCAGGAGGTTCCTGTTGCAACCGCCTGACAAGGTCGGGATAGACGACTACTTAGCAAAAGGCCACAACCTGCAAGAGGCGGCATCCCTGGCTGTACCCCTTGAAGCGAGGATGAACGGCCCCGGCCCAAGGCAATGGCGGGCGCTCCCCGTGGTAGAGGAGCTAGGCAAGGCAGGTTGGCGCTTCGCAAAAGGCGGAAGCCAGCTTTACGCCTACAAAGGCGGCGCATACCGCCCTGCAAAGGGGATGCTGCTGGGCTACCTGACGCGCTTCATGGGAACAGAGTGGACTTCTGGACGAGCCGATGCTGTGTATCGTTTCTGCCTGGACGCCTCGCAGGAGCTATGGGAGCGCCCACCCCTTCGCATCTTGAACGTGAGGAACGGCCTTCTGGACCTGGACACTGGCGAATTGCGACCGCACGAGCCTGACTTTCTCTCGGCGGTGCAACTGGCAGTCCGCTTTGACCCCGCCGCCACTTGCCCAGCTATCGAGCGTTTTGTCTGTGAGGTATTCCCGCCGGATGCGCTTCGCCTGGCCTATGAGTTGGCTGGCTGGTTGGCGACGCCGGACACATCTTGGCAGAAGGCCGTGATGCTGGTGGGGTCAGGGGCCAATGGGAAAGGCACCTATCTTCGTCTTTTGACCGCCATGTTGGGTGCGGAAAACGTGAGCGCCCTCAGCCTGCAGGATATTGCCGGGAATCGCTTCGCCGCCGCTGAGCTATTTGGCAGGTTGGCCAACCTCTGTGGCGACATTCCTGCGCTGGCGCTGGAGAGTACCAGCACTTTCAAGGCTATTGTGGGGGAAGACCCCATTTCCGCAGAACGCAAATATGGAGACCCCTTCATTTTCAAGCCGTTCACCCGGCTTATGTTTTCAACAAATGAGCCTCCGCCTGCGCCGGACGGCTCCTACGCCTACTTTCGCCGCTGGCTTCCAGTGCCATTCCCACGTCAATTCTCTGATGCGGAGGCCGATAAGCGCCTGGACGCAAGGCTACAACGCCCGGAGGAACTATCCGGCCTGCTGAACCTTGCCCTTGTTGCGTACGAGGAGGCCAGAGAGCGCGGAGCGTTTACAACGGCGGCAAGCCTTCAGGCAGCAGCCAAGGACTTCCATGCAAGTGTCGATCCCGTGGCCGCCTTCCTGGGTGAACGCGCCCAGGCGGACCCGAACGAGCAGACTGGCAAGACTGCCCTGTATTCGGCTTACAAAGCCTGGGCCTTGAACAACGGCCATAAAACGTTGTCGGCAAAACGTTTCAATCGGCGGGTGCCCGTGACTTTCCCAGCCGCTACTTTGGTAGAGGTGAGCGGACGGGAAACCTGGCAGGGCATCCACCTGCTGCTGGAAGGCGAGGAGGAATAGGGTGCCAAACAGGTGCCAAACAGGTGCCAAATCGGGTGCCAAATCGCCCTACCTGGGCATACTTGGCGGGTGCCAAAAGTGCCAAATCCCTAGGAACTCCTACCCTTCTACCCAGCGCGTGCATAGATAGGGGGAGGGTAAAAAGAAAAGGTTGTGAAAACATTTGGCACTTTTGGCACCCTAGATAGGATAAGGCGATGTTAGAAAAACTCAAGGCCGTCAGCCAGAGGCTACAGCAATTGGACAGGGGAGACCTTGCGGGCACCCCTACCGCTGCTGAAAAGCCCAGCGCCCCCAATGCTCCTGTTCGCCCATGCTACGCCTGCGGGGCTTCCGCCTTCTGGCAGCGGGAAGACGGCGGGTCGGTATGCTCCGTCTGCCATCCAGACCCACGCACGCCTGCTCCGGTCTCGCCGGAGGGCCAGCCGTGAATTCTGGACGGGGGGGGGCAGGTGCCGCCGAGCGCCTGCCCCGGAGGTGGCTGAATTGGACCCCCAGGTTGTCCCCGCCATGCTGACAACCGTCGCGATATGGAGTTCCCTCGCTTTGATCGCGTGGCTGGCGACTCGCCCGCCGGGAGGAAGACCATGACCACCGCCCAACGGAAGCGTAGAACACCACTCCGCCAGGCCGACCTCGATACGGCCCGGACCCAGCTCGCGGCGGAGAGGGCGATGGAAGCCCAGCGGAAGGCCGCTCGCCCTCCCCGCCAGCCCCGCCGCCCACTGGGGGAGAAAGAAGAGGGCTGGGTAAGGCTCCCGCCCCATCTTGTTGCCCGCTTCGCGCAGGAGGAGGGTTTCCTCGTGGCCGGTTTCCTGTACCTCGATCGCCTGGGGCCTGCCCGCGTGACCCCGGAGGGGAGGGTCTCGCGGCCCGTGATCACCTACTGCGCGGGGCGCTGGCGGGACCTGGTGGCTGGCGTATCTGTTCCGGCGAACCGACCGTTCCCCAGAAACGTATTTGCCAAAACCCCTGAATTTGTATCTGACCGTAAACCTTCCCGCCCTCAGACACCAGACCGCTTATCTGGTGGGAATAATGGCAAAGCTGGGGGGCGGCCCCCGGCGGAGTTCCCCGTGGCAAGGCTCCGGGAGTTGGCGCGCCGGGGCTGGGGGGCGTGGAAGATCACCCGTGCGCTTCGGACAGAGGGTTGGCAGGTCTCCCTCCGGACCATCGCCCGGCGTCTGGCCGGGCTGGGGGCAGTCGGTCGAAGAGCCAGGGGCTCCCGTGAAGGGGCAGCCACCCGCCTGCTCCGACCCGCGTGGGTGCCCCCATGAGATTGTCTGCCGCAAGCGGGGGACTTGTGTTCATCGGCGCGACGACCAAAGGGAGAGGCCGGAGCCCAAGCAGCCCCGGCTCTTGGAGGCGTCGTGAGAGCGGCTCTGTACGCCCGCGTTTCCAAGCGTGAAGGGCAAACGCCGGACAATCAGCTTCTTCCGCTTCGGGAGCATTGCCGGCGCATGGCGTGGCCTATCGTCCAGGAGTACGTTGACCTGGCCAGCGCCGCCGATCTCCGCGGCCGTGTACAGTGGCGGGAGCTGCTGGCAAAGGTGCGGCGAGGTGGCATTGACGTGGTGGTAGTCCTTCGCCTGGACCGGGCCTTCAGGTCCAGCCTGGACACCCACGATACCCTGGCCTTGCTAGAGAGCTACAAAGTCAAGTTTGTGGCCGTGGCGCAGCCGGAGCTAGACACCACCACGCCGATGGGCAAGATGGTGCTGGCCATTGCCGCTGCCTTCGCAGAGTTCGAGAAGGACATCATCCGGCAAAGGACGTTGGACGGCCTGGCAAGAGCAAAGGCCGAAGGCAAGACGCTGGGCAGGCCGCCAGGCTCAAAGGACAAACGAAGGCGCAAAAAAACGGGGTACTTGCTGCGAGGCGCAGTCCAACGTGGGGAAGTAAAAGTGTAGGCAGAACTTCTAACGGACGTTTTTCTGCGTTTCCTGCTTTTAGAAGGAATGGGAGTGAGGCGGGCTTGGGAGTCTTCCCAACAGGCCAGCCCGTAATCCCCAGCCGGCAGCGGGCTAGGTTTCAGCCTTGCCACAGGGATTGCCTTTTGGATCAACGCTCACACCAACCCGTCAGAGCACACTATTCTGAGAACCTCTGGCTCTTGTTCGCCCATGTCCCCATCCTGAGGGGGATTCAGCCTGTAGGTCATGCGCAGAGCTTCAAGACGCCGCACTAGGACGTCGCCCTCAATCTGCATATCGCGCACGTCCCGCAGGGCGGCCTCAACCCTGGCAGGTACGACATCCAGGAATATCTGGCGCAGGATATCAATCCGCCGAAGCTCAGTTGTGTCTTCCCTGTACTGCCCCCGTAACAGATTGAGGTGCTTGGATAGATAGCGCCGTAGGCGCGTGTCAGAAGAAGGACGTCGTGCTCTGCCGATGCGCCGCTTGGCGTCCTCCTTGAAACGTTCGAAGGCGGACATCACCCGCTCGTTGGTGTTGGCGGGCAGCGGCATCGCTGGAGTGTCTGGCCCGCACTCAGCAGTGGAGATAAACTGGGCAGCCGTGATCTGGCGCGGGCTGAGGTCATCTCCAACGGCGTAGGCCTCGGTGACGCCAGCGGTGGACAGCAGGACCATGGTCTCGTCGGGCTTGGGGTCGTCGAAGGGCGTGGGCAGGCCAGCCTGCGCCGCCGGCGACATGAGCGGAATCTGCGCGCCTTCTATGTCCATGACGGCTTGCGTAAACCTCGCAGCCTCAGCGGTTGTGTCCGAAGGCTTTGCCACCTGGATAGCCGAACGGATACCATCGGGCAAGTTCGTGATGGTCTCCCACAGCTTGGGGTCTTCTTCCTGGATGCGTTGCAGCAGCGCCGCGCCCCGCTGATGGGCGGCGACTTCGTCCAGGCCGTCGTCCACGTCCGGCAGCTTCTTTTGCTCATAGATACGGTACATGGCCTTTGAGTTGAGCTTCTCGTTCTCAGAAAGCAGGCGGCTGTCCAGGCCGATAAAGTCGTGGAAGGTCTGGATGCGGCGCAGGAGGCGTTCGGTGAGCGACAGGCCCCGGTCTACCTCCAGGTCAGGCCACATGTTGTTCAGGTGGATGACTGTGTGCTCCGTGCCGATGCGGTCAACGCGGCCAAACCGCTGAATCAGGCGCACGGGGTTCCAGTGCAGGTCGTAGTTGAGCACACGAGCGCAGTCCTGGAGGTTCTGGCCTTCCGATACCACGTCCGTTGCAATCAACACGCGGATTTCCGGCCCAGGAATCTTTTCGCCGCGCTTCAGGTTGGCCTTCGGCGCGAAGCGCTTGACGATGTCCTCTATCTGGCTGCGGTTGGCCCCGGAAAGCATGGCGATGCTGTCATCCTTTCCGCCGGGGTTCAGCTCGCGGAAGAGGTACTGTACGGTCGTCTCGGCTTCCGAGAAGATGAGGAGCTTGGCGGACCGCACGTCCCGCAGGGCCAGATAGCGCCTGATGGTCCGGAGCTTGTCGTCGTCCTTCGGCTCAATGTCATGGACACGCAAGGCGATTTCCGACAATACGGCGTAGTCCTTCTCCAAGTCGTCCAGCCAGCGGTCCACCTCAAAGTCGCCTGTGTCGTGCACTAGCTTCGCCCTGGGCAAGCGGGCTGCTGTGCGGCGTTCCTCTTCCTGTTCCAGCACCTCCAGCAGCTCGTCGGCGTCCAGGCTCTCGCCGCCAAGCAAGCGTGTGGCCGTTTGGCCGATGGGCACGAAGCCGCTTTCCAACGCTTCCTTGAAGTTGCGGTTGCTCTGCGTCAAGGACTGCAACGTTGAGCGGAACGCCTCGATGCTTGACTCCAGCCGTTTGAGCAGCAGCGCCCCCATCAAGCGGGCGATCCGGTTCCTGGCACGCCACAGGTCCTTGTACTCGGGCAGGTCTTTGGCCGCTTCCGTAAAGTAGTCCGTCACGCGGTAGCGGTAGCCTTGGTGCGCCCGCAGCAATCCCTCCAGTTCAGCGAAGGCGCCGGCCCTGGCATAGACCTTATCAAGCCGGTAAGAGACGTTGTCCAGTAACGGCTCAGGGAAGGCAACGGGCTTGCCGTTGATGATGGCCGTATCGCCGTACAGTTCCTTGATGTCCTTCCGGCGGCGGCGCACCAGCACCGGCAGCAGCACCTTCTCAATGTCCGCCTTGGGGGTCTTCGGCTGGTCGGGTAGCGGGGGCGGCGTGCCTTTGGAGCCTTGGGCCTGCCACTGGCGGAAGTCCTCCTGCCAGTTCTCGAACTCGGCCTTGTACCTGTACCACTCCTCTGCCGCGCGGAAGTAGTCCTCCAGGCGCACCGGTTCGATCTTGATGTCGTGGTCTGTCTCGTCCAGGAACAGGCGAAGCTGGCGATAGATGTCGCGTGGCCCAAGGTTCTGGGGTGTTGCGCTGATGAGCACGACCTTGTGGCTACCCGATTCCAGATAGGACCGCAGGCCCACGTACCGCTGGTTGATGTTGCGGAAGTGATGTGCCTCATCCACCAGCACGGGGCCACGGTTGGGATACGCCTCTTGCAGCACGACGCCACGTCCTTGTCCTTCCCAGGGCATGTCCACGTACCGACCTAGGTCTTCGTCGAACTCCATCTGTGGCGGCGCGGCAAGTACGCTCTGGGAGACGACCTCCGCGCCAAGGCCGAACAGCTCGTTGGTGCGCTCCCACATGGGCTTCAGCCCGGCGGGGCAAATGATCAGCGGCGGCCCCTCGTTGGAGTACGTCAGGCGCAGTTGGCGCAGGATTTCCGCGCCGACATATGTCTTGCCCAGGCCCACCACGTCGCCGATATAGCAGCCATCGTAGAACTCAATCATCTTCATGGCGCGGGCCACGGCGTCGAGCTGGAAGTTGGCGAGGGCCGGCTCTCTGGCCCCGATTACCATCGGGGCGCCGACCTCGTGACCGTACAGCTCATACAGGGCCTTCAGGTAGACGTGGTAGGGCGGTGTCTTGGCGATGGGCCAGGAGCGGTCAAGCTGCGTGACTAGGTCTGCGCTGATGTCCCTGGAGTCAGCCCACAGCTCTTCAAACCAGCGCTTCAGCTCCGCCATCTCCGCGTCGCCGGTGACGCGGACGTTCAGCTCCGTGTTGCCGGTGAAGCCCGCCAGGGTGAAGTTGGAGGAGCCGACGACGGCTGCCCCAGGCTCGGCGTGGTCCTCGTACCAGCACAGGTACGCCTTGGCGTGGAGGGGGCTGCGCAGGTACGCCTTCACCTCCACCTTGCCGGCGGCCACCATGTCCCGCAGCCGCCTGACGGCCTGCTCTGAGCCGGCGGTCTGCGGCAGCGTGGACACCCCTTCACCGATCAGGGCGACGGCCCGCGCGCCAAGCTCCTCCTGCTGGCTGCGGCGGACAGTGCCGTCCGCGTCCAGCTTGGCCTGCAGCGCCTCCGCCTGCTGGAGGCCGCTGGCCACCTCCTCCACGATACGGCCATCGGTGCGCCCCACCAGGACGCGCACCTTCTTCAGGCGGTCAAAGTCCTCTGCCACCTGCTCAAAGCCGCTGATGAAGAAGTAGCCGACGGCGATGTCCGCCCGCGCCGAGCTACCCAGCATCTCCTTGAGGCGCTGAAGTAGCGGAGGGTTCGTCGTGGCGTGGAGGATGTTCATGCGTCGTCTTGTGACTCGTCGGCGTCATCCCCAGAGGGTGACATAAGCCTGAAAGTGTCTTGCCAGCTTATTATCAACCGCCTCTCCTCTGCCTTCACTCCATATAAGTCGTATACGAGGTCGTCTGCCTCCAACTGAGCGTCCTGCAGTTTCACGGGATCGGCGATGACACTGGAAGTCAACTTCGCCTGGATTTGAGACAACCTATTCGCCGTTCGCCCATTGGGTACAACGATTGGCGCTGGTGAAATGTAGCTAATCTTGAATTCCTGGTAACTTCCACCTCTGAACACTGTTAGCTTTGTATAGAGATAGTTGAGGAGGTTTGAATTCATCACAGCCAACAGCCAGGAAGGGGGGTTGCTCAAAAGGTTTGCAGGCGCTCCAACGAACGCGCCGCTTTTGTCAAAGGCAAATTTGCTTTCTACGGCCAGGTTACCCCACACGACCTTTGGCTCTGCGAACTCACGGTAGTAGGCAATGTTATCTTGAATTTCGTACCACTGGTATGGGCCAGGCTTTCGGTAATCCTTGCCACCGCGGGGTTCCAGGCCCTTGACCTGTTTTCTTTGCTCATCCACATGCGGATGGCGGAACCGCGCAAGGTGCTCCTGGATTGCGGGGTACTGCTTGATGTTGATGCCCCGTCGGGTGAATATGACGTACAGCCCTGCCGGTTCCACGCGCCAGCGCTTGATGTCCCTGCCGCGCAGCCAGGGCTTGATGACCTCGGCGCTGCGGGGGTCCGCCTTGATAAGCTCTTGCCGTTCTGCCTCGTCTATGACAAAGGCGTCATTCAGGCCTGTCAACACACCACGATACATGCGCCCGTTGACGTACTTGCCCAGGGGCGTGCCCTGGGACATGAGGCGGTCAAAGAGCCGGACCAGGGCGGGGTCTTCCAGAATCCAACCACTTTTGCGAAGGAGCATTTGAGGGTAAGCAGGCACGGCGGACTCTGCAAGGAAAACGGGCAGGCGCTCCATCACCGCCGTCACGGTCTCGCGGTTCACGGGTTTCCCCTGGGCCATCAGGTAACGCCGGATGGGGGCTGCCAAATCCGCCACCCGCAGGCTGTGGCCCTCCAGGGGCGGCTGCTTCTGGCCCACCACAATGGCCGGGTAGGCGGCTGCGGTGAACACCGGCAGGTCGCCGAAGTCCACCACCTGGCCCAGCGTGAGGGCGCTTGGGAGAAAGCCCCTGATCTTCTCGCCGTAGCCGGCCCGCATGTACTTGTTGCTTGTAATGAAGCTGAGGACGCCGCCGTCGCGCAGGAGCTGCACGGAGCGGTTGTAAAAGTAGACGTGGTAGTCAGCGGTGGAGGCGTAGACCTGGGGATACAGCCGCTCAAGCTGGAGCTTTTCAGCGCCCAGGCCCTCCTGCCGCCGGTAGGGCGGATTGGCAAGGGCAATATCAAAACCGCCGTCGGCAAAGACCTCGGCGAACTCAACGATCCAATCAAAACCAGCCACCTTGTCCTTGCCATGCGCCCACTGGCCGATGTCGGTCCTGAGCCCGTCAATCTTCTTTCGGAGGGTAT
This sequence comes from Chloroflexota bacterium, assembly GCA_016202425.1. Taxonomy (GTDB): domain Bacteria; phylum Chloroflexota; class Dehalococcoidia; order Lucifugimonadales; family JACQOS01; genus JACQOS01. The sequence continues at coordinate 6,788 of JACQOS010000103.1, read as the reverse complement.
CCTTGGGCCCGCCATGCACAGTGAGATAGGCCCCTTTCGCGTCCCTAAAGCGCTTCACCAGCTCGTCCTGGAAGGTCAGCTTCTCAGTTGCCTGTGGCCACGGCGCTGCTAAACTATCGCCTTGCTCTATCTTGAAGTCCAGGTTTGGCAACGGAGGCGGCGTTGGCCCATCGTACTCAATCGCCAGGGAGAGCCAGAGGCGCAGCATGGCGATGTTGACCGCAAACTGGTCAATGTCCGCGCCGTGCAGGGTCTGCTCGATGATCTGGAGCTTCAGGTCGTACACCTCCTTGGCTTCATGGCGAAGCTGTGCGCTGTAAAGCGTGGTCATCAGCTCCACAAGCTCCTGCATCATGCCCAGGAGGTACGCGCCGGACCCGCAGGCGGGGTCAACCACGGTCACGCGGGCCAGGGCCTCGCCAATCTTCGGCGCGGTGGAGATGGTGAGCTGGCCCGTGTCCTTACGGTCAACGAAGGCGGCAATGGCCTCAGGGGATGCGCCGGTGTTCTGGGTCTCCAGGTAGCCCTTCAGGGCCTCGCGGCACATGAAGGCGACCACTGGCCGGGGCGTGTAGTAAGAGCCGGACTCGTGGCGGCCGGTCACCAGCTCTTCAAAGACCTTGCCCAGCATCTCCGGGTCAACCGCCACCTCCACGTCCAGGGGCGACGACTCCATGACGGTGAAATTGAATCGGTCAAACAGCTTCTGCGTGATCTCGTCAATGGCGTCGTCAGGCACGACCACGCCAGGGCGCCTGTCCACGGGTGTCTCTTCAAACAGTCCGCCGTTCAGGAACGGCACGTAGCCAATGAGAGGGGAGGTCCCTCTGGTCACGTCTCTTGACCCAGGGTTGTTCAGCCCAGCAAAAAAGAGGACCTTGAGGCGGTTGTCGTAAAAGTTCCTGTCTTCCGACTGCGCAGGGTAGTCCTTGCGAAGGGCGTTCAGGTAGTCCACGTTGCCGTCGAAATTGAGCCAGCCCTTGCGGGAGATGAAGTAGACGAACATCAGCCGGTTGAAAAGGGTCTGGACAAAGAGCTTCTTTGCCTCTTGCTCGGCCTGGGACGCGCCAAAGCCCTTCACCTTCTCCATGACGGTCTTGAAGACCCGCTCGTACTCCTGGTAGAACTCTTTGGTGACGGCCTCTACGTCAAAGGCCCTCTCTATGGCGTCGGTGATGGCAACGCTGCCGGCATCCTTCCACTGCCAGTAGACGTTGGAAAGCTGCATGACGGCGGTGCGCCGGGGCAGGTCGCGCTCAATGATCATGCGCCGGAGCGAGGGCGCAGCCCCGACAAAGGTGGGAGATACGAAGTGGAGCTGGCTACCTGTGCCGTTCGTGAAGACCAGCAGGACATCGCCAAGCTGGTCGGAGACGAGCCTTGCCGCCGCCGCCGCCTCGGCCTTGCGCACGCGGCTCGCACCGCCCGGCAGGGCCACGTAGACAACGTTTAGCCCTTGCAGCGACGCGATGCGCTCGGCGTTGGAGGGCAGCGAGACCGTCTGGGGCGCCTTCGCCAGGCTGATGAGGCCAGTCGCGCCAGCGAAGTCCAGCTTTTCAACAAAGAAGCGGCGGATGGCTTGGGCGCGCTGAGTCGGCGGGGCTGCAAAGATTCGCTGCATGTAGGCATCAACATCGGCGGCGTCCTGGCGGTTGAGAATGGGCATGGCAGCCTCGTGTGGCGGCCTGGGGTATACGAACAAACGCAGTCCTTCTGACCGCCCCTGTTTTAGCACGAAAGCGGCTAGGGCGCAAGGGGATGGGGTTGTGGAGCGGCTACAGAGGCGCGGCAAGCGCAGCCACGGACGACAGCGAGTTGCGCCACTTCACAGGGTTTGATGGTGAGTGTCTATCCCCTGTTGACCAGGTCCCAGACCGTTGACCGTGGTAGGCCCATGACCTGTGCAGCCTTGCCGTAGCTATGGCCGCTGCTGATCAGGCCCTTGGCCCTGCCCGCCAGGTCCTCTCGCGGTGTCCTGGCCCCGTTGCGATGCGAAGGTGGGTGGTCATCCTGCTGGACTCCTGCGGCGTTAGCGAAGGCGTGAGAGAGGGCGGACCCGACAGGTAAACCCGTTTGTCGTGGTGCCTTCACCTCACTACCCATCGTTATCGTTCATAATATACTTAGGGGTGGTGCAGCATATTCCTGTACGCAGCCAGGTTGACTACCTCCTGCGTGTATAGTTGTGTAACATACTTCGCTACGGCGCCACAATATACGGTGCCCCGCCCCTTTGACAAGCTATTTCGTATCGGGCTCCCCTTGCGCCATGCGATATGCAGCGCTGGTCGGTCTGGTATTCGCCATGGCTGGCCTCTTTCTCGTTATCACCCAGGCGGACTCCCTCCGCACCTCTCTCCTCGCCAGCACCACGGGACACCAGCAAGAGGGTGGTCGTAGAGCTCCCATGAATGACGGGGGCCTGGAAGCATATCTGGCCGCCAGCGGAGCCCCTAGTTACCTCCACCCCTGAGCGCCATGAGCGGGCCCGGGCGTAGCTCGGCACCGAAGGGCACCAGGGGCCGCTCCAACTGATAGCCGTTGGCCAGCAGGTACGCCGTGAAGGTGCGCCAGGAGGAGAAGGTGCCTTTGTACCGCCTCAGCCAGACGTTGTACGCCTTGAACGGCACGGCGGGCAGGTCTAAGGCTTCCTGGGGCTCGCGGAGAGCCCCGCGACCGGGGCGCCAGGGAGTGTCCTCATAGGCCCTGTAGCCGCAGGCGAGACAGAAGCTCTCCTGGAACCGCCGTTCAGTCAGGTCCACCACCACGAGGCCGCGACAGCGTGGACAGCTCACGGAGGGAGTATACTACGCCCCGCCGGTGACACGGGCACCAGGCGGCGGGCCATAGCTGAGGGAGATAGGCGATTTTGACGACAGTTTTGACGACAACGCCGAGAAACTTTGACAAACGCCAGGGGACAACACAGATAGGAGGCCTGGGAATTTCAGGCCACCCGCGTATCTGGGGACACGTTGGGGGACGAAGGTGCTCGGCTTACGAAACCGCTGCTCTGCCTCTGAGCTACGGTGGCCCGGGCCCATTCTAGCACAACGTTCCCCAAGCCAGGGCACGCCTCCCCTTTGACGGTTGCCGTCCCAGTCCGAATAATAGGGGCACCAACGGACCCAGGAGAGCGATGCTGGCGAAAGTCCGCACCTGCGCCATGGTGGGACTGGAGGGAGAGATCGTCGAGGTGGAGGTGGACATCTCTCCCGGCCTCCCGGCGTTCAACATCGTGGGCCTGCCGGACACGGCCGTGCAGGAGGCCCGGGAACGCGTGCGAGCGGCCATCCGCAACTCCGGGTGCGAGTTCCCGCTCAAGCGCATCACGGTGAACCTGGCACCCGCCGACCTCAAGAAGGAAGGCCCTGCCTACGACCTCCCCATCGCCGTCGGCGTGCTCCTGAGCTCCCAGCAGCTCCCGGGCGACCTGGGCTCCACGGTGTTCCTGGGCGAACTCTCGCTGGATGGCCGCCTGCGCCACACCAACGGCATCCTGCCCATGGTGGCCGTGGCGCGCCAGCGGGGCTTCACGACGGTCTTTGTCCCCGCTGTCAACTCCCGGGAGGCAGCCCTGGTGGAGGGGGTCCAGGTGGCTGCCGTGGACGCTCTGGCCGACCTGGTCAGCCACCTGCGGGAGGGGAATCCCCTTCCGCCCCCGCCTCCCGCCGGCGACGCCCAGCCGCCTACCAAGACCGCGCTCGCTGGACCTGAACTTGCCCACGTTCGGGGGCAGGAGCACGCCAAGCGGGCCCTAGAGGTGGCGGCCGCGGGAGGGCACAACTTGCTCATGGCCGGTCCTCCCGGCAGCGGCAAGACGCTCCTGGCCCGGTGCCTGCCTTCCGTGCTGCCCACCCTGGCCCCGGAGGAGTCGCTGGAGGTCACCAAGATCTACAGCGTGAGCGGCCTGCTCCCTTCGGATACCCCCCTTATCCTCGAACGGCCATTCCGCTCGCCCCATTACACCATCTCCCACGCCGGCCTGGTGGGCGGAGGCCGCTGGCCCCACCCCGGGGAGGTGACCCTTGCCCACCGGGGCGTCCTCTTCCTGGACGAGCTGCCGGAGTTCGGCCACAGCGTCCTGGAGGTCTTGCGCCAGCCCATGGAGGACAAGGTGGTGACCATCAGCCGGGCCCAGGGGAGCCTCACCTTCCCTGCCAACTTCATGCTGGTCGCAGCCATGAACCCCTGCCCCTGCGGGTACTACGGAGACCCACAAAAAGCATGTACCTGCACCCCCAGCATGGTCACCCGGTACCAAAAACGCATCAGTGGCCCCCTGCTGGACCGCATCGATATCTTCGTGGAGATGCCCCGCGTGGAGTACGAGAAGCTGGTCCAACCTCCTGATGCCGAGACCTCGGACGCAGCCCGGACAAGGGTACAGGAGGCCCGAGAGGTGCAGCGGAAACGCTTCCAGAGCCTGCGCGCCACGTGCAACGCCGAGATGGGCCCAGAGGAGGTCTGGCACTTCTGCCGCCTGGGCGAGGGCGTCCGAGGCCTCCTTCAGGCGGCCATGCGCCAGCTTGGGTTGACGGCTCGGGGGTTTCACCGTGTGCTCAAGGTGACCCGCACCATTGCTGACCTGGCGGGGTCGGAGGAAATAGGCGTGGTGCACCTGGCGGAGGCGTTGCAGTATAGGCCAAGGATGTAGAGGACCATGTTGGGCCGCTATATGTACCTGACGGGTATGGTCTCCTTCGCCCTAATAATACTGTTCAGCTTGCTGCTCGACCTATGGGCGCTGGACCTTCGCTTCCTCATGTTCGTTGGTGTGACCACCATTCTGTTGCTGCTCTACGCCAGGTACGCCGGCCGGATACACAGACTCCTGAGGACGGGCCTGATGACCCTTCTCGTCATCTATTCCGTCCCTGTGAACGCCCTGGCGCTGGCCGTCCCGGTCTACGTCATCGCGAACTTCCCGCCGGAGAGGCCGTTCCAGGAGCGCCTGGCCCTGTCCTTCGGCCCAAAGCATGAGCAGGAGGCCTATGAGGAGTGGAAAGGCCTTTCCGCCAGCTTCAGCGACACTGAGCAAGATAGGGCCAAGGTTCTGGATTTCCTGGAGGGCCACGTGCTCTCGATGGCGGAATACGACCTGAAGAGTTCTGACCCTGGAATACCCGGGTATGTGTCGCTGCTCAGCGTCTTCGATAAGGAGTTGGAGGAAGTCCTTCGATTGGCCCGCCAGGGAAACCAGGCAGAGGCGCGGCAACGGTATGCGCGGCTTTGGAGGGTGTGCCGCAACCTGGTTTCCGGGAATGGCCCCGTGATCCAGCACCTTGTTGGGGTGGCAGGGATAGACCGGCTGGTGTCCAGCTACCTGGAGAACACCGACCATCTGTCCGCCACTGTAGACCAGGACGTTTTGAATATCGCGAAAGACGCGATGGAGGATCTGGACACCTCATTCTCCCAGGCCATGAACCGTGAGTACTACTGGATCAGGTTCGTGCTCCGGGACGCAAGCCCGGCGGACCTGGCCGCCTTAGGGAGGGCAGAAAAGCTACCGTTGGATCTGTTGCCTACGTGGCCCCTCCTAGACAAGAACAAGACGCTCAGGAAGGCCCACGAGTACTACGAGCTAATTGTCACACCTCGGGGCGTGTCCGAGACTATGGAACAGCGGCTAGACGCGATCCAGCGGAAGCTCGCCGAGGCCAGCAACGTGTCCTTTCTGCACAATCCGGTGGGTTCCATCATGCTGGATTTGTTGTTGCCGTCAGTACACCGGTTCGTTGCCAGAAAAGACCAAAGCAAGGCGAGGCTGGTCATCTTTCAGTATGTTGCAAAGTCGCTAGACGCTGGCCAGTTTGGCCCTGCTCCAGTTGACCCCCTAACTGGGACCCCTTTCCTCATGGCGGACCGGGGGGACAGCGTCGAGATCAGGTCTGAATATGTGGGAACTGGCGGCAGCGCCATCACGTACCAGGTCAAGAAACCCCTACGGTGACTGTGGTTTGATGCTGAACGGCTGTTGCTACGGTTACTATGGCGACTGCAGCCGCCGCTGCACCTGCACCCCCACCATGGTCACCCGGTACCAGAAACGCATCAGTGGCCCCCTGCTGGACAGGATTGACCTCTTTGTGGATGTGCCCCGCGTGGAGTACGAGAAGCTGGTCTCGGAGCAGCAGGCCGACTCCTCGGTGAGAGCGCGGGAGCAGGTGGCGCGGGCCTTCCACCGGGTGCTGAAAGTGGCCCGCACCATCGCTGACCTGGCGGGCTCCCATGAGATCGGCGTTGTTCACCTGGCGGAGGCGTTGCAGTATAGGCCGAGGGAGACGGCGGGATGAGGCCCTGCTACAATGAAAGTGCGCGAGGTCATACGACTCATTGAGTCCGACGGCTGGCGTCTGGCTCGTACTAGAGGCAGCCACCGCCAGTACAAGCATCCGGTAAAGTCAGGGCTAGTAACCGTACCAGGCCAACTGAGTAAGGACCTGGCGCCCGGCACTTTGAACAGCATTTTCAAGCAGGCGCAACTAGGGAGGGATAAGCAGTGACCCGTCGGTATCTGGTCGTAATAGAGAAAGCGGACGGCAACTACTCTGCGTACTCACCCGATATTCCAGGATGCGTGGCTGTTGGGGATACCCTTGAAGAAGTCTCGCTAAACATGCACGAGGCCATTAAGTTCCATCTTCAAAGTCTGATTGAAGACAAGCTGCCCATCCCTGAGCCTACCACCAAGGCGGAGTACGTAGCGGTGGAGGCGTAGCAGCGACACGGCAGATGGGGCTATCAGCGCGGGCCTTCCACCGGGTGCTGAAAGTGGCCCGCAC
>JACQOS010000102.1 GCA_016202425.1 Chloroflexota bacterium | reverse complement strand
TCAACCGCTCGTGGTGAGCCTGTCGAACCATACGAGCGGAGGAAAAGTCCCGCTCATGTCCTTCGACGGTGCTCAGGATGAGCGGGACTTGAAGTATGACATGTTTACGCGGATTCACGGCATTAGATACTAGACCTCCTTGGTGAGGGTGGCCAGGAACTCGGCGTTGTTGCGGGTCTTGACGAGACGCGCCAGCACCTTCTCGGTGGCTTCGATGCTAGGGACGCCGTCGGAGGAGTACATGGAGATCATGCGCCTGAGGAGCCAGACCTGCTTGAGGGTCGGCTCGTCCAGGAGCAACTCCTCGCGCCTGGTGCCGCTGCGCTGGATGTCCATGGCGGGGAAGATCCGGCGTTCGGCCAGGCGGCGGTCCAGGTGGAGCTCCCAGTTGCCTGTGCCCTTGAACTCTTCATAGATGACCTCGTCCATCCTGCTGCCGGTGTCGATGAGGCACGCGGCGATGATGGTGAGGCTGCCGCCCCCCTCGGTGTTGCGAGCGGCGCCGAAGAAGCGCTTGGGGGGATAGAGGGCCACGGGGTCTATGCCGCCGGTGAGGGTGCGACCGCTGGAGGGGACGGCGAGGTTGTAGGCCCGGGTCATGCGGGTGATGCTGTCCAGAAGGATGACCACGTCCTTGCCGCCCTCCACCAGGCGCTTGGCCCGCTCCAGGGCAAGCTCGGCCACGCGGCAGTGGTCCTCCACAGGCTCGTCGAAGGTGGAGCTAAAGACCTCGCCCTTGACGGAGCGCTGGACGTCGGTCACCTCTTCGGGACGCTCGCCGATGAGGGCCACCAGGAGGTGGATGTCGGTGTAGTTGGTGGTGATGCCGTTGGCGATGTGCTTGAGGAGCATGGTCTTGCCCGCTTTGGGGGGCGAGACGATGAGGCCACGTTGCCCGCGACCGATGGGGGTCGCCACGTCAATGAGACGGGTGGAGAGGTTGCCCTGGACGGTCTCCAGCTTGATCTGCTTGTCGGGGAAAATGGGGGTGAGGTTCTCGAAGTGGGGACGGTTGCGAGCCGTCTCCGGGTCCAGGGAGTTGACGGCCTCAACGCGGACGAGGCCGTGGTAGCGCTCGGCCTCTTTGGGGGGCCGGACCTGGCCGGTCACCAGGTCGCCGGTGCGCAGGCCGAAGCGGCGGATCTGGGACTGGGAGACGTAGACATCCCGTTGCCCGGGATGCAGAAGTCCGTTCTGACGCAGGAAGCCGTAGCCATCGCTCATGATCTCCAGGATGCCGCTGGCCAGGAGAAGGCCCTGGTGCTCGGCGTGGCCCTGGAGCAGCCTGCGGAGCAACTCCTCCCGGGGGAGGGCCGCCAGGGCGGCGCCGTCCTCCAGGCCCATCTGCTTGGCCAGCTCCAGGAGCTCTTCCTTGGTCTTCTCTTCCAGTTCCGCGAGGAGGGAGGTAGGTTGGGTAGTCAACGTGGCTTCACCTTCTTGGAGTGTTGGTACTGTGGAATGTTCCATGCCAGCGGTGCTGGCATTCAAGCTGGCGCCCGGCTGCTCTTATACCCTGTTCCTTGCAGGCAAGAACGAACACGATCCCGTGGACGAAGGACAGAGGCGCGGCGCGTCTATTTGGGTACGGTCAGACCTTCACCACACGTCCCCAGTCCTGAGCGAAACGAGCGACGCCCACGTCGGTCAGGGGGTGGTGCGCCATCTGCAGCAGCACCTTGAAAGGCACGGTTGCGATGTGGGCACCGGCCTTGGCAGCCGCCACGCAGTGGAGGGGGTGGCGGATGCTGGCGGCCAGCACCTTGGTACCTATATTATAGCGCCGGAACACGTCCACGATGTCCCCCACGACCTGCATGCCGTCATGGCCTTCGTCGTCCAGGCGCCCGACAAAGGGGCTCACGAAGGTGGCCCCGGCATGGGCGCCCAGAAGCGCCTGGTTCACCGAGAAGCAGAGCGTTTGGTTGATCCTGAGCCCTTCTCGGGAGAGGACGGACATGGCCTCAAACCCGCTCAAGGTACTGGGCAGCTTGACAACGACGTTGGGGGCCCAGGAAGCGATCTCCCGGGCCTGGCGCACCATCTCCTCCAGCTCGGTGGCGATGACCTCGGCCGAGACGGGACCGTCCACGATGCCACAGATCTCCTGCACCGCCCGCCGGTACTCCCGGAGGTCCCCGATGCCCTCTTTGGCGGCCAAGGAGGGATTGGTGGTGACCCCGCGGATGACTCCAAGGCGGACGGTCTGACGGATTTCGTCCAGGTTGGCGGTGTCGAGGAAGAGGTCCATGCGCGGCGAGATGAATTATAGCACAAGGACAAAAGGGCGTCTACTGCCCTCCCACCAGTGGCAGGGGATGCTGGCCCCCCTCTCGAAGGACCCCTTTGGCCACGCCCAAGAACTCCCGAAACAGGGGGTGTGGACGATCGGGACGGGAGAGGAACTCCGGATGCGACTGGAGGCCCACCATGAAGGGATGGTGCACCAGCTCGGAGATCTCCACCAGCCGTCCGTCGGGGGAGAGGCCGCTGAAGCGCAGGCCAGCCTCCTCCAGGAGCTCCCGGTAGGAGTTGTTGAACTCGTAGCGATGGCGGTGTCGTTCGACGACCACGGGCGTGCCGTAGGCCCTGGCGGCGGTGGTGCCGGGCGCCAGGTGGCAGGGGTAGCAGCCCAGGCGCATGGTGCCTCCCAGGTTGTGCACGCGCTGCTGGTCTGGCATGAGGTCAATGACGGGATGGGGGGTGCTGGGATTGAACTCCGTGGAGTTGGCGTCCTTGAGCCCCACCACGTCGCGGGCGAACTCCACCACCATGAGCTGCATGCCCAGGCAGAGGCCCAGGTAGGGGATGGCGTGTTCCCGGGCGTACCGGGCGGTCTGGACCATTCCTTCGATGCCCCGGGGGCCGAAGCCGCCAGGAACGACGATGCCGGCCACATGGGCCAGAAGCACGTCCGGGCCGCTCCGCTCCACCTCCTCCGAGTGGACCCAGGATATGGCTACGTCGCGGCCATGGGCCAGGGCGGCATGGCGCAGGGCCTCCTTGACGGAGATGTAGGAGTCGGGCAGGTCCACGTACTTGCCGACCACGGCGATGGGGACCTGCTCGTTCGGGGCGTTCATCCGCTCCACCAGCTCCCGCCAGTGGGACAGGTCCCGGCTTGGGGCGCCCAGGCCCAGGGTCTGGAGGAGCATGTCTCCCAGCCCAGCCTCTTCCAGGAGGAGAGGCACCTCATACACGTTCTTGACGGTGGGGAGAGGGATCACGCCTTCCTTGGGGACGTCGCAAAAGAGGGCGATCTTGTCCTTGATCCCCTGGGGAACGGGCTCATCGCTGCGGGCGATGATGACGTCGGGCTGGATGCCGATGCTCCTGAGCTCCTTGACGCTGTGCTGAGTAGGCTTGGTCTTGAGCTCGCCGGTGGCGCGGATGTAGGGGAGGAACGTGACGTGGATGTAGCAGACATTCTGGCGCCCCACCTGGTTGCGCATCTGGCGGATGGCCTCCAGGAAGGGGAGGCCCTCGATGTCGCCGACTGTTCCACCTACCTCCACCACCACCACATCGGGCCTGGTTTGCTCGGCAAGGGCCAGGATGCGGCCCTTGATCTCATTGGTCACGTGGGGGACAGCCTGGATGGTGCCGCCCAGGAAATCGCCGCGCCGCTCCTTGGCGATGACGGAGGAGTAGACCTGGCCGGAGGTGAGGTTGGAGAGGCGGCTGAGGTCCACATCGATGAAGCGCTCGTAGTGTCCAAGGTCGAGGTCGGTTTCTGCACCATCATCCGTCACGAACACCTCGCCATGTTGGAAAGGACTCATGGTGCCGGGGTCGATGTTCAAGTAGGGGTCGATTTTCTGGACGAACACCTTCAGGCCGCACGCTTTCATAATGGCCCCGATCGACGCGGCAGCGATGCCTTTTCCGAGAGAGCTG
>JACQOS010000100.1 GCA_016202425.1 Chloroflexota bacterium | reverse complement strand
CCCGTGGAGGACGACGCCGCCCTCACCTACCTCCGTCCGGAGACCGCCCAGGGCATCTTCGTCAACTTCCAGAACGTCCTCACCGCCACGCGGCGCAAGCTCCCCTTCGGCATCGCCCAGGTCGGCAAGGCGTTCCGCAACGAGATCACCGTCGGCAACTTCCTCTTCCGCACCCGCGAGTTCGAGCAGATGGAGATCGAGTACTTCGTCAAGCCGGGCGCCGACGACGAATGGCACCAGCGCTGGATAGCAGACTGCCTGGCCTGGTACACCGGCCTGGGCATCCAGCAGGACCACCTTCGCGTCCGCCAGCACCAGGCCGACGAGCTCTCCCACTACTCCAAGGCCACCTACGACATCGAGTACGCCTTCCCCTGGGGCTGGGGCGAGCTTGCGGGCATCGCCAACCGCACCGATTTCGACCTCAAGGCCCACTCGGAGAAGAGCGGTGTCCGCCTCGACTACTTCGACGACGAGACCAAGGAGCACTTCATCCCTTACGTCATCGAGCCCTCCGCCGGGGTGGACCGCGCCTTCCTGGCCCTCCTCTTCGACGCCTACCGCGAGGAGGAGGCCCCCACCGCCGAGGGCAAGACCGAGAAGCGCGTCGTTCTCAGGCTCCATCCCGACCTGGCACCCGTCAAGGTCGCCATCCTTCCCCTCTCCCGCAACCAGCGGCTGGTCCCCAAGGCCCGCGAGGTCTACGACCTGTCCCGCTCCGCGGGATTCGTCTGCCAGTATGACGACGCCCAGTCCATAGGCCGCCGCTACCGCCGCCAGGACGAGATCGGCACCCCCCTGGCCGTCACCGTGGACTTCCAGACCGTGGAGGAGGACAACGCCGTCACCATCCGCCACCGCGACACCATGCGGCAGGTCCGCGTCCCCGTCCCGGAGCTGGTGCCTGCGCTGCGGGAGCAACTGAAGCAAGGGTGATATAATCGCGGGGGACAAGGTTATGGGTCAGACCCTCGTGGTTCTACGTATCCACGGCCCCTTCGGCAGCGCCGAGGTTGAGGCGCTGGCAGACACTGGCGCCACCTTTACAAAAGTGCCACGCCGTGTGGCAGAGCAGACTGGTCTTCAAGCTCAATACGAAACTGCTGTAGAACTGGGTGACGGCCGGACGATAACCCGGGCCTTGGCCCTGGCGGATGTCGAGGTGAACGGCGTGCGAAGACCTGTACTGGTTGCCATTGCGGAAAACGGCGAACATCCGTTGATAGGCTACACCACCCTGGAAGCCCTGGGCTTCAAGGTCAATCCCGTTACCCACGCCCTGGAAAAGACCACTGCTATCGAGTACTAGGAGGGTGCTGAATCCCGACTGGTCGGGACGACCATCCCCCAGACCCCCGTCCCTTCGACTTCGCTCAGGGCAGGCTCCGTCCCGACTCTCGGGACTCTGGACTCTCCTTTTTCAACGCCCTGTCAGGGCTGACCTGGGGGGGAGACCAGGCGGAGCATGACCCGTCGCGGCGGCTCGAGGGAAGGCTGTACGTCCCGTCTCCGCTTGAGCAGGCGCGGCCCATAGTCCTGGGCCCTTTCCACGTCCTCGTTGGCTTCGGCAACGCCGGGGGCACTGGCCAGCATCCGCAGCAGAGGTAGAGGCCGCCGCAGCAGCAGGCGCAGGGAAATCCCCCCTTGCCACGACCCCGCACTCTCCTCCACCTCCGCCTGGGCAACGCCCCTCAGCCAGTGATGGAGACCCACCACGGCCGGCGCCTCGAAAGGAGGCATCACCACCAACTCCACGTCGCCGGCAAAGAGGTCCTCGCTCCCAGGCGGCACTGAAGGGCCCCAGGCCGAACCGTCGAGCATGGGGTGGGCCGGACCGCTGCCTGGCAGCGCCTCAGCGGAAGGGTGCAGCCCGCTTGACGGTGAGTTGCCATCGGGCGGCGCCCCAGGGCCTGCGGAGGGGGCGGGCTGGGAGGAAGCATCCTGGGGGGAGCTGGTTCCCGAGTGGCGGAGCAGGTCCCGCAGGTGGCCGATGGTCCTCTCGGTGATCTCCGGGCTCTTGGCAAGGCTTCCTCCCAGGGCCAGTTCGCCCCGGGCGACCCGGCGGATGGCCGCTACCAGTTCTTCGCGCCTGGCGTCCTTGACCAGGTACCCGCTGGCACCCGCCTCGATGGCCTGGGCCAGGTACTCGTCGTAGAGGCTCAAGACGATGATCTCGGCGGGCGTGCCCAGGCTCTTGAGGTGACGGGTGGCTTCCAGGCCGTTCACGTTGGGCATCTTGATATCCATGAGAACCACGTGGGGCGCTGCGGCCTGGACCCTGGCCACGGCCTCTTCGGCGGAGGAGGCCTCCCCCACCACCAGCAAGTCCTGCTCCAGCTCCAGCATCCTCCGCAGGCCCACGCGCACCACCTCGTGGTCGTCCACTATGAACACCCGGATGCGCTGGTCCATGGCGCCGTTCCCCCTACTGGGAACGCAGGATAGCGGCCCCTACGGAAGGATGGAAGGAACTACGGTGGCAACCCGTTGACCCAAAAGGGCCAGGCTGGTGGCTCAACGAATTCACAGCGCGCTTCTAGCCCTGGAACGCGTGCCGCGAGCCTCGTGCGAGGGCAAGGCCCACGGGTCAAATGAGGCTGCGTCGGACGGCTTCCGCCACTGCCTCCGCCCGGTTGTGCGCCCCTAGCTTCTCCATGGCGCGCCGGAGGGAGCGTTTGACGGTGGACTCGCTGTAGGCGAGCTGCCGGGCGATGTCTCTCGTGGGGACACCCTGGGCTACTAGCCTGAGAACGGCCCGCTCCTGCTCGGACACGTCCTGGCCAGGGGGGGCGGAGGTGAGGGCCGCCAGGCGGTCCCGGTCAACGGTGAGGTGCAGGGGGGAACGGCCCTGGTGAACGGCACGAACGGCCTGGACCAACTCCTCCCGCTGCAGGTCTTTGAGGAGATACCCAGCGGCTCCGGCCTGGAGGGCATCGGCAAGGAACTCGTCGTAGAAGGTGAGCACCAGGGCCCGGCACTCGGGCCGGACCGCCTTCAGCCGGCGGATGAACTCCAGGCCTCCCATGCCCGGCATCTTGAGGTCGGTCAGCACGACGTCAGGGGCCAGCGCAGAGGTTTGGCGCAGCGCCTCCTCCCCGTTGGCACACTCGCCCACGATCCGAATGTCTCCCTCCAGCTCCAGCATCCGCCGAAGCCCTTCTCGGACGATCTGGTGGTCTTCGACCAGCAGCAGGCGGATCATGCGTGGCCCTTCGCCCTAGGCAGCCGCCGGCACCGGCAGAGTGACGGCAACTCTGGTACCCGCGTTCTTCTTGCTCTCCACCGTGAACTGGCCACCCAACCATTCCACCCGTTGCTTCATGCCCAGCAGCCCAAGGTGCTGCTCCCGGATGGCACTCTCTAGCGTCCTGCCAACGTCGAACCCGCGCCCGTTGTCCACCACTTCGATGACCATGGCATGCTCCCGGAAGTTGAGGCGCAAGGTCACCTGGGAGGCCTGGGCATGGCGGCGTACGTTGTTGAGGGCCTCCTGGGCGATCCTGTAGACGGCTATCTCCATGCTGGGGGGAAGGCGGTAGGCGGGGCCTTCGGCGAAGAACTGGCCCTCGATGCCCTGGGAGTGGAGGGTGTCCACAGCCTGTCGGAGGGCATGGGTGAGGCCGAGCTCGTCGAGGGCGGGGGGCCGGAGGCCAGCCAGCACCCGGCGGAGCTCCCTGAGACTCTCCTCCAAGGTCTTGCCCATGGCCGCTAATTCTGCCTGGAGGTCCTTGCCGTTGGCGCTCCTGGCCAGGAGGGCACCGGCGATCTGGGCCTGGTAGGCGGCCCGTACCAGCCACTGGGCAACGCTGTCGTGGAGTTCCACCGCCACCCGCTCTCGCTCCTGCTCCTGGGCCGTCACCACCTGGGCCAGCAGCTCCTCCGCCCGCCGCTGCTGCCTTCTCAGGTCGTCCACCATGCGCGCGTTGTCCAGGGCCACGGCAGCGCCGCTGGCCAGGGTGAGGAAGAGGTCCAGGTCCTCGTCGGAGTAGGAGCGACCCGACCGCTTGCCTGCCACGGCCAGGATGCCGGTGACGTTGCCTCGGCTGACCATGGGACAGAGGAGCGTGGCGCCGCGCAGGCCTTCTCGCTCCGCTTCCGTCAGGGCCTTTCCCTGGGGCGAGGCCTCCAGCACCTCCACGGGGACAACCTCCTTCCGCTCCGCCAGGTACGGGACCAGCGGGCTAGTCCGTGCTAGCCGCAGCGCCCCGGGTGCGGACAGCGAGGCTTCGCCCCGGACGAACCGCGCCGTGAAGTCCCCGCTCTCCACATCGGGGAGGAGCAAGGCAACCCACCGGGCCCGCAGGGCCTGGAGCAGGGAGTTCAGCAGATCGCCAGCCAGCCGCTCCAGGTCCAGGACATCGTTGAGCCGGCCCTGGAACTCCCGCAGGATGCGCCGGTACTCGTACGTGCTTCGAAAGAATATCCGGTCCACACGCTCCTGCGTCAGGTGCCTGAGGGGTGCAAAGACCAGGGCTACCAGAAGGGCGAGCCCCGCGGCCAAGGCGGCGCTGGAATACCCGGCCCAGCCCCGGAACACCGCCTGGGCTCCGGACAGCAGGAACAGATAGGCAGCCATGATGCCCACCGTGAGGAGGGTGTAGGCCAGGCCCCGACGGACCACCACCGTGATGTCCAGCAACTGGTAGCGCAGGATGGCGTAACTGATGATAGCCGCGTTGGCCAGGTTGCCCAGGTGGTCCGCAGGGTACCGGGCCAGCGTCGGGTGGAGGTTGGTCAGTCCGCCCAGGGATACCACCACGAGCCCGCCCAGGAGGTAAGCGATCCTGGCGCGCGCCAGAGGGGTCGTGACCTGGCGGCGGTAGCGCGCGAGATGGAAGGCCGCCGCCAAGACCAGGCCGCCGCTGAAGAGGGCATACAGATAGAGGGCGGGGCCGTTGTCGATGACGACGACACCTCCTGAGGAGGAGGCGGCCCGGGGCACCAGGTTCAGGCCCGCCAGCACCGCCACCAGCAGCACGAACCCCGAGCCAAGGAATATGTCCCGGCTGCCGGGCTTCTGGACGAAGACGCGAACGAAGTGGTAGTAGGTGAGGGTCATCCAGAGGAGAGCAAGGATGAGCACCTTGCTTGCCAGCAACGTTTGCTGCTGGAGGAACGGGTGCTCCAGGCGGAGCAGGAGCGAGACGAGGCTCCAGAACCCCGCCGCGGTCAGGTAGAGGGTGAAGGCCTTCCGCTCGCGTCTGTGCCGGTGGCGGGACGCCAGAACCACCAGGCCGATGTAGGCGAAGACGCTCAATAGCGGAATCAGGGCATAGATGTTCATCCTGCTTTCGGCACCGGCTCCCTGAACGCAAGCATCTTTCGGGCGTCTATTATGTCGCCAAAGCTAGGCGCTGTCAAATGGACCGCAACGCGGGGTAGTGTCTTTTGATTGTCACCCTGAACGAAGTGAAGGGTCTGGGGTGGTGCGGGATATGGGCCCCTCCCCAGATTCTTCACCCCGACTGCGCCGGGGTTCAGAATGACGAACTCATCGCCGCAACAGCTCTGATACAAGGTCGTCTATTGTGCCCGGATTAGATAATCGAAAGACCCTGACCGCCTTGCTCCGTTGGAGCAGGGTGGCCCAGGGCAAAGGTCTTGGAAAAATTCACTCCGCTGGTT
>JACQOS010000099.1 GCA_016202425.1 Chloroflexota bacterium | reverse complement strand
TTGTGGGAGAGACCCCGGAGCACGAGACGGTTCATGACAAAGGGCTTGAACAGCTCCAGGGCCATTCTCTTGGGGAGGCCGCACTGGTGAAGCTGAAGCTCCGGCCCCACCACGATCACCGAGCGAGCGCTGTAGTCCACGCGCTTCCCCAAGAGGTTCTGGCGGAAGCGGCCCTGCTTGCCTCGCTGCAGGTCGGAGAGGGACTTCAGCTTGTGGTTGTGGCTGCCCGCAATGGCCCGGCCGCGCCGGCCGTTGTCGATGAGGGCGTCCACGGCCTCCTGGAGCATCCTCTTCTCGTTGCGTACGATGATCTCTGGCGCCCCCAGTTCCAGGAGCCGCTTCAGCCGGTTGTTGCGGTTGATGACGCGCCGGTAGAGGTCGTTGAGGTCGCTGGTGGCAAAGCGACCCCCGTCTAGCTGCACCATGGGGCGCAGGTCGGGAGGCAGCACGGGCAGGACCTTCAGGACCATCCAGTCGGGCTGGTTGCCGCTCCTGCGGAAGGCCTCGACCACCCGCAAGCGCTTGATGGCCTTCTTGCGCCTCTGCCCCGAGGAGGACCGGACTTCGCCTTCCAGGGAGTCCTTGAGCTTGTCCAGGTCGGTAGAGTGGAGGACCTCCACGATCGCCTCAGCGCCCATGGAGGCCTTGAAGAGCTGTGGGTACTTGTCCCTCAGCTCCCGGAAGCGGCTCTCCGTGAGCAACTGGAGTGGGCGCAGGCCCTCCACGTCGTCCAGCCTGGTCTGGAGCTCCTCCTGAAGGCGTTGCGGCTCCCCGCCTTCAGGGCCCTGGGGCTCGGCTGGCTGGTCCCCCTCGGCGGCAGGAGGCGTGGCGCCATCGGTCGTGGCCTCGGCCTGCCCCTGGCCGATCTTCTCCTCGTACTCTTTTTTCAGGCGCTCCATCAGCTTTTCGCGCTGTGCCTCGTCCACGGAGGTCACCAGGTACTGGGCGAAGTAGAGGACCCGCTCCAGGTTGCGGGGGGAGAGGTCCAGGAGCAGGCCCAACCGGCTGGGCGTCCCCTTGGCGAACCAGATGTGCGCCACGGGCGCCGCCAGCTTGACGTGGGCCATGCGCTCCCGCCGGACCTTTGCCCGCGCTACCTCGACACCACACCGGTCGCAGATGACTCCCTTGAAGCGGATCTTTTTGTACTTGCCGCAGTAGCACTCCCAGTCCTTGGTGGGGCCGAAGATGCGCTCGCAAAAGAGCCCGTCCTTTTCCGGTCGTAGGGTGCGATAGTTGATGGTCTCCGGCTTCGTGACCTCCCCGTACGACCAGCTCAGGACCTGTTCGGGCGATGCGATGGAGACCCGAATGGCGTTGAAGTCACTGTGGGACATCATAGGTGCACACACTCCTTGCGGGGGCTCTCCTTGGGTGGCAGCGAGCGCCCCTGACCAACCTGCTCTCCCGAGGCTACTCGGGCCGCTCTTCCGTCTGCTCGGGCGCGGTGCTGTCGTTGGGTGCTCCCTCGGCGTCCTCCCCAGAGGAAGGAAGGGAGAGGGTGCTTTCCTTCTCCAACTCTTCTACCGCAGAGGGCGCTTCCAGGTTCTCCAGGGGGAGGACAAGCTGCTCCTCCGCTTCCTTCAGGAGCTGTACCGAGAGGCCCAGGCTCTGCAACTCCTTCATGAGCACGTGGAACGACTCGGGGACGCCTGGCTGATCGATGTCTTCCCCCTTCACGATGGCCTCGAAGGTCTTCACGCGCCCCACCACGTCGTCGGACTTCACGGTGAGCATCTCCTGGAGGTTGTGGGCGGAGCTGTAGGCCTCCAGGGCCCACACCTCCATCTCTCCAAACCGCTGGCCTCCGAACTGGGCCTTGCCGCCCAGGGGCTGCTGGGTGATGAGCGAATAGGGGCCCGTGGAGCGGGCATGGATCTTGTCTTCCACCAGGTGAATGAGCTTCATCACGTAGATCTGTCCCACGGTCACCGGTTGCCTGAATGGCTGCCCGGTCCGGCCATCGTAGAGGATGGTCTTCCCCAGGACGGGGGGGGTGGGCTTGCCCTCCTGATTGAGCCGGAGGGCCCGCGCCCGGAGTTCCTGAAGGCTCAGTTGCGCCGTGTCCGGGCCATCCTCCTCCTGGAACCAGATACGCATGCACGCTTCGCTGGCCAGCCCAGGGTTCTCGTCGCTGAAGAGGGCCTCGGCATCGTACCCCCGCTCCTGGAGCCAGGCTTCCAGAGGCTCCTGGTCCACGACGCTCTGCCCGGTACGGCCTTCCGGGCGGAGCGCCCCAGACCGATGGAGGAACCACGCCCGGGCCAGGGAGTCCTCTATGGACGTATCCGTGGCTCCATCGAACACGGGGCTCACCACCTTCAGGTCGAGGGCCTTCGTTGCCCAACCCAAGTGGGTCTCCAGCACCTGGCCCAGGTTCATGCGCGAGGGGACGCCGATGGGGTTGAGGATCAGGTCA
Organism: Chloroflexota bacterium; assembly: GCA_016202425.1. GTDB lineage: Bacteria > Chloroflexota > Dehalococcoidia > Lucifugimonadales > JACQOS01 > JACQOS01. The sequence goes on along the minus strand of JACQOS010000099.1, from coordinate 1,387 downwards.
ACGGGCGTGCCGTCGGGAAGATAGGGCATGTCCTCCACGGGGAGGACTCGAGAGATGACCCCCTTGTTCCCGTGGCGGCCCGCCATCTTGTCGCCTACCGCGATCTTGCGGGTCTGGGCAACCCACACACGAACGACCTGATTGGCCCCGGGAGGGAGTTGGTCGTGGCTCTCCTGGGTCAGGACCTTGACGTCGATGACCTTCCCGCGCTCGCCGTGGGGAACGCGGAGCGACGTGTCCTTCACATCCCGGGCCTTCTCGCCGAAGATGGCCCGGAGCAGCTTCTCTTCGGCGGAGAGCTCCGTCTCCCCCTTGGGGGTGATCTTGCCCACCAGGATATCCCCGGGTCCGACCTGGGCGCCCACGAGGATGACCCCGTTCTCGTCCAAGTTGCGCAGGCTCTCTTCGCCCACGTTGGGGATGTCCCGGGTGACCTCCTCGGGTCCCAGTTTCGTGTCCCGGGACTCGCACTCGTACTTCTCGATGTGCATGGAGGTGAACTTGTCCTGCTGGAGGAGCCGCTCGCTGATGATGATGGCGTCCTCGAAGTTGTAGCCTTCCCAGCTCATGAAGGCCACGAGCACATTCTGCCCCAGGGCGAGCTCGCCGCGGTCCGTGGAGGAGCTATCGGCCAGGGGTTCGCCGGCCTGGACCACCTGGCCCTTCTCCACCACGGGGCGCTGGTTCATGCAGGTGCCCTGGTTGGTGCGGACGAACTTCAGGAGCCTGTGCTCGTGCTCGGTCCCCTCGGGGTCCGTGACCACGATCTTGTCTCCCGTCACCGAGGTGACGACGCCGCTGACCCTTGCCAGGGCCACCTGCCCCGAGTCTCGTGCTACCCTGCGCTCCATGCCTGTCCCTACCACGGGGGCCTCGGGCCGTAGCAACGGCACTGCCTGCCTCTGCATGTTGGAGCCCATAAGGGCGCGGTTCGCGTCGTCATGCTCCAAAAATGGGATGAGGCTCGCGGCTACGCTCACAAGCTGCCTCGGCGAGACATCCATATACTGAATCTCTTTGGGGTTCGCCTTGAAGAAATCGTCCTTGAATCTCGAGAACACCCTGTCCTCCAGGAAATGCCCTTTTGAATCTATCTTTGCGTTGGCCTGGGCGATTATATACATATCCTCCACATCCGCGGAGAGATAATCTATCCTGTCCGTCACCCTTCCGTTTTCTACCTTTCTATAAGGCGTCTCCATAAAACCGAATTCGTTTATCTTGGCGTAAGTCGAGAGCGACGATATCAGGCCGATGTTCGGCCCTTCCGGCGTCTCTATCGGGCACATCCTTCCGTAATGCGAATAATGGACGTCGCGCACCTCAAATCCGGCGCGTTCCCTGTTCAGGCCGCCGGGCCCTAGCGCGCTCAAGCGCCTTTTGTGAG
>JACQOS010000098.1 GCA_016202425.1 Chloroflexota bacterium | reverse complement strand
GTTCTCGATGACCACGTCGGCCCAGCGGAGGAGGCGGTCCATGATGGCCTTGCCCGAGGGCCTGGTCCAGTCCAGGCTGAGGCCCAGCATGTTGCTGTTGACGTTGGCGTACCAGACACTCTCGCTGAGGCTGGCGTTCCCTCCGGGGAAAGGCCCCTGGAAGCGGAGGATGTCCGGGCGCCTGTGGCTGTCCACGCGGACGGTGGTGGCGCCAAAGACGGAGAGGTACGTGCCTGTTCGGGCTGCGGTGAAGGCGACCCCCAGGACGACTACCTTCACGCCCGCCAGGGGACCACGGGACAGGGCTCCTCCGGACTTGTGCGCCTTGCCCTTTTCCTGATAGGCCACACTTACAACCTTCCTGGGTGCCCTCGCCAGCGGGACCGGCAGGGCTTCGCAGCTCTCCCTGGCTCACCGGTCCCGGGCCTGGCCTCGGGCCGTCTTCGGCTCGGCAATGGTTGCCGTGGGCCCCTCCTGCCAGGCGCGCTGAGGATGGGCGTACTCGTGGACGTGAGTGAACCCGGCAAAGGGGATAGCCTCCAGCTTCCTGGCGAACTCCTTGTAGGCCTCGATATAGGCGTCTTCGGCCCGGTAGTCGAAGGGGTCACCCAACTGCTCCTCGGCCTCCTTTTGGGCCCACTCGTTTTCCAGGAGCCACCGTACCGCCCTCATGTAGCCTTCGTCCAGCGGGACCAGATCGTGGTAGCCCAGGTCGCGCTTGAGCTTGTCCAAGCTCACCGTGGTGTGCCTCAGGTGCGGCGGCCTCCCTTCGATGGCGTAGCGGAAATCGCCTGCCCCCCACCACCAGCCCGGTACCCCCAGCTCGAAGGGGAAACTGTAGGTCTCGATCTCATCCCAGGGGACCCCCATGGCCTCGACAATCAGTTGCAGCCTGTACCTGTCGGTGGGCATGGCCTCCTCCGCGCAGGCATAGAACTGCCCTGCCGAGACCTCCGGCTTGTCCACCGCCAAGAGCACCGGGTACGCGGCGTTCTCTACGTAGGGCCGGTGGTGGATGTGGAGACCGCCGTCCAGGAGGATGAACCTTCGCCGCCCATCCAGGATGCGGCGCATGATGTTCCACTCCATGGGGCCGGGCTGGCGCGGTCCGTACAAGTTGGGGAAGCCGAAATACGTGACGTTGAAGTCCTTCGCGTCGTGCATGCCCAGCACGAGCTCCCGCGACTCGACAATGCGCTGGCCGATCTTGCCGATGGCAAGGATCATGCTGTCCTGGCGGCCGCCGAAGGGAAAGGCCCAGTCATAGATCGGCAGCCGCTGGTCGTCCGGGGAGCCGGCACCCACGGCGATGAACCGGCCCGTGCGGCGGAAGCAGACCTCCGCAACGTACCGCAGGCGCCCGTACATTGCCACGACCAGGTCGAAGGTCCGGCTCCCCAGGGCCTTCTGGAACTCTTCCTTGAAGTACGCATCCCCATGGATGTGCTCTACCGGGTACTTGAAGGGTACCTCGTGGAAGCCCCGGTGAAGGATGGTCACATCGTACCCACGCTCCACCAGGCCCTCGACGATGAACGGCCCGACGGGACCGGTCCCACCCACCACCAGCGCTGTCTTATCCGCCATGTCTGCCCCCTCAATGGTGCTTTTCGATGTCGCCCCAAAGGCCTCCCAGGCCCACGCCCGCAATCTACAACCTCCCCCTGGGCACGTCAAGCGTTGCCGCCCAGGGAGGCCGAGGTCCGCAAGGCCAACGCCATCTATGAGGCCGTGGGCATGAGGATGACCGAGCTACCCGTCACGCCGGAGCGGGTCCTTCGCGCCCTGGGCAAGGTGTCCTGAGGGGAGGGAGAAGGTCGCCGGGCTCGCCTGTGGGACCAGCGGGGCAGGCCTCACCCACGGGGCACCCGTGGCGCCAGCATCAAGGACAGCAGCGCCATCCTGATGTACAGGCCGTTCTCTGCCTGCCGGTAGTAGGCCAGCCTGGGGTCTCCCGTCTCCACCAGGAAATCCCCCGTCCTCTGCATGGGGTCCAGGATAGGGCACGTGGGCTTCAACCGGGCCAGGAACTGCTCGTCGATCTTCAGGTTCATGAGGTTGTGCGACCGCAGCAGCTCCGCATGGGCAGCGGTGTTCGGGCTGTTCAAGTAGACGGCATCCACCCCTTCCAGGGCTCTCAGGTCTTTCTCCACCCGGACTCCCACGCCCTTGCTGCTGACGTAGGCAACCACGTCCTCCTGGACCTGTCCGCTGACCGGGACCAGGACCACCTGGACCTCCCGGAACGCCGCCAGCCCGAAGAGCAGGGCGTTGACGTTGCGGTGCTCGGTCCTTCCCACAACCCCAACGGTGATGCCGTCCAACCGGCCCAGCTCCTGGCGCAACGTGTACAGGTCCAGCAGGGCCTGGGTGGGATGGTCGTCGGTGCTTCCCCCGTTGATGACCGGGACCGCGTCCGCGGCCGCAGCCCGCTCCACAACCCCGGCCTGGCCACTGCGGAGCACGATGGCATCGAAGTGGAGGCTGGCCAGCAAGCGAACGGTATTCTCGATGTAGGTTGGTGCGCGGACCGGGAAAAACTGGGAGGCGTCCTCGGTGTGCTGGACGTGGCCTCCCAGCAGCCCCATCGCCCTCTCAAAGGAGGTCCGGGTGAGCAGGCTGGGTTCGTAGAAGAGACAGAACAGGCTTCTCCCCTTCAACGGCTCGCCTAGCCGGACCCTCCGCCGGAGCCGGTCGCAGAGAGGGAACAGCTCGCCCTCTATCCACTCCCGGTCGATCTCGCGCGTACGCACGATATGCCGCAAGGGTACTATCGCCGCCTTCACCACTGGATTCGCCACCCCTTTCCCCCAGGAGAGACTCGCCTATTATATGACCCCGCGCCGAGCGGGAGAAGTCCCGCGCCAAGCGCCCCTTCTTCCGACCGCCACCGAACTCTCTGCGAACATGGCCAGGGTAAGGTGTCCCGCCGCCATCCCGCCCGCGAAGCAGGGCACAGGGAGGTCAGGTGTAGTATCGTGGCCTGGCGAAGCAGGGCCGAGTCCCCAAGCCGCTCGAAGAGTCTTCGACCGGTCTCTGAGCCTTGAGAAGGAGGTCTGCCCATGAGCCTATCCTCCCTCGCGATGGTGCTGGTGAGCGTCGCCGTGGGTGGCGGGATCGCCCTGCAGTCGGCCATCAACGCGGCGCTGGCGAAGCGGCTGGGGACTATGGAGGCAACGCTGGTGTCCGTCACCGTCACCTGGGTCTTCGTCCTGGCGCTGCTCGCCGCCGGGCTGCGGAGCGGCAAGCTGGCCCAGGTGACCTCCGCACCACCCCACCTGTTCCTGGGGGGCTTTCTGGGAGCGGCGGTGCTCATTACCGCCATCATCGTCGTCCCGCGCCTGGGGACGGCGGGACTCATCGCCTCGTTTGTCGTCGGGCAGCTCATCGGTGCCATGCTCTTGGACTATCTGGGTGCCTTCGGTCTCCGCCACATCCCCATCACGCCCGTCCGGGTAGGAGGAGCGGTCCTGCTCCTCCTGGGCATGCGCATGATGCTGCGTTAGGAGGCTTCTGAATCCCGACTGGTCGGGACGACCATCCCCCTCGCCCCCTTCCTGGCCAGGAAGGGGGAAGAAATTGTATCTGGGGGACACCCCCAGACCCCCG
>JACQOS010000104.1 GCA_016202425.1 Chloroflexota bacterium | reverse complement strand
TGCCAAGGGAGAGGGGGAAGAAGATACATCTAGGGGACACCCCTAGAACCCCGCCATCCCGACCCGTCGGGATGGACTCCCCCCAGGAGACCCCTTTTGAAATGACTTCAATGTACTCGTCCCGCTTGCGTGTCCACCGAGGGATAGGCAAGGCCCTGTTCCGGCTGTATCATTGTTGGTGATAGGAAGGGGCCTCCGGGCCTGGTTCTGGCTCGCTCGCCCCTTCGAGAGCCCTTCCCCTTGCGAGCGCCGGGACGGACAGCCTCCCATGGCCCCCGATAAGCAGCACGACGAACACAAGACCGACCCCCGTCCTCAGGCGGATGCCGAGGACACCGCCGTTCGGCAGGTGGTCGCCAGCGCGGCCCCCCCGGCGGCGGCTACATCCCAGGAAGAACAGCCGCAGCAGGGTGGGCAGGAGGTCTCGGCAGAGCTTGTGCTGCACCCCTTCAACAGCAGCGCCCAGGCCCTCTGGCTCTGCCAGCAACTGAAAGAGAAGGTCCAGGCGCAGATCCTCTACGTTTCCGCCTTCCCGGAGGGGACCGTCATCAAGGTCACCCTGAGGAAGGCGATTCCCCTGGTGGAGTTCCTTACGGGCATGAAAGAGGTGGCCGAAGCCTGGGAGGAGCCCACCGACTCCATCCACACCGGACCGGAGGAGGCCTCGTATCGGATGACATCCAAAAGCGCCCGGTCTTCCAGCAACGTGGTGTGCGTCGCCCTTCGACCTCTCTAGCCTGCCGGCCGCCGGGGAAAGCCCGGGGCAACGCCCCTGACCGCAGCCCTGCCAACCCCCGGGGGGCCGCCATTGACACCCCAGGGCCAACGTCCTAGTATGGTGCCCGACCGCTCCTGCACATCCAGGACCTTACGGGGGCCTCGCTTGCCGGAGGGACGGGCTCCCACGGAGACTGACTCACGGAGGGAAGAGGGACCATGGCAAAGGCCGCATCTCCAGCCCCCGGCCAGTGGGCCGCCCTGGCCGACCTTCCTGAAGAAGCCCGGCAGGCCGCCATGCGCCAGCGATATGAAGAGATCGCGAGGCTTTCCGACAACGAGCGCGTGGCCGTCTTTAGCGACATGACTCAGGAGGAGTACCAGCTCCCAGAGGACAAGCTCCTTGCCTTCACCCAGTCGCGCCTCCTCGTCTGGCTCGCCCTGGGGCCGGAAGCCGCCCAGAAGGTCGCTCACGGCTACGACGAGGCCGTGAGCAGGCTCCCTGCTTCCCAGGCGATGCGCCGCGTCAGCTCCGTCCAGACCGTCCTCCGCAACTTCACCAGCGCGCAGGTCGAGCGATTGGACCAGCTCATCCCCTCCATCACCCGCGAGGTCCCCCGCCGGCCCCAGGCGCTGACTCCCGCCACGAAGCCCCCCCGGGTTCACAAGAAGAAGCGCTGGTGGAAGTTCTGGTAGGCCCGAGCGGCGCCCCTGTTCCTTTGTAGCTTCTCTACGCCAGGTGCCTTGACGGCCCTCCGGCTCTCTGCTACCTTCGGCCAGGGCTGCCGCGCACCCTTTCCCTGACCCCGCCTCCGGCGCGGCGCGACCCTTCTCGCCCTCTTCTCGGGAAACCCGGTGAAGAACTCGGCCAGCCGCCAACGGAAGGGAGGCAGGGCGCTCCCTGGGACGGCCTGGTGGGCAACACAGGCCCTTTGGCCTCTGCTTACCCTGGCGGCTGCCCTGGCCTGCGGGCCAGCCCCGTCCCTGGCCAGCGACATCCCAGGGCCCGGCGGCGCCATCTCCGGACGGGTGTACCAGGCCGATGGCGTCACACCCATCCCCAACGCCGAGGTCTGGGCCGAAAGCTACGACGGCGCGGGAGGCAACGGCTACGCCCGCACCGCCGCCGACGGCTCCTACACCATCCGGTCCCTGCCCGCCGGGGAGTACCGGGTGGAGGCGTTGGCCCAGGGCCTCCCCCGCGAGTACTACTTCAATACGCCCGACTACGCCTCGGCCACCCGCGTCGCCGTGGCGAGCGGCCTCACCACCACGGGCATCAACTTCACCCTGGCTCCGACGCAGCCTGCTGCCAGCCCCACGGCAACCTCAACCCCGACTCCTTCCCCCACACCATCGCCCACGGTCGCGGTGGCCAGCGGCGGCCAGCCTCTCCCCACCCCGACACCGGCGGCTACGCCGACTCCCAACCCGACGCCTACTCTCGCACCTGCTCCCACGCCCGTGCCCACACCCACCAGCGCCATCAACGCCGGACCCACCCCGGGAAGGGAGACCTCCCTTCCCTATCAATGGCAGTGGTTCCGCCGATGGCTCCGGTGTGGTGCAGCCCCCGAAGGCGGCATCCTGGGAGCCTGCAAGCCCCGTGCCGGTACCCCCTACCCCACCACGACCCCTTCCCCGGCGGCGGAGCCTGCCACGACCCAGACAGACGACCCATTGAGGACGACCGGAGGACTGAACGTGCTCGTGCTCGCCGCGCTCCTGGCGGGCGGCATCACCGCGTGGAAGAGGGCCTACCGCCGCTGGCGGTGAGCGACCCCGGCGGTTCCCCCTGAGTTGGCGGCAGGAGCGGCTGCCGCTGGAACGCCACCAGCTCCCACATGCCGGAACGCCTCCGCCAGAGGGGGGCCAGGCCCGCCAGCGCCGCTGCCTCCTCCATCTCTCCTGACGGGTGCAGGTAGAAGCGGTACCGCCGCCGGAGCACAGCCGTGACAGCGTTCAATCCCCAGTGGGCAGCGCGCATCCACCAGGTTTCCCGGGGATAGGTGAGCACGTACAGCCTCCGGGCCCTCTGGGCCGAAAGCGCCACCAACGCCCCCATGTCCGGGTAGCAGCAGACCACCCGGTCGAGCAGCACCACGTCGGCCTCCGGAGTTTCGGCTGCGTGCTCCACAAAGTCGCCATGCCGATACTCCACGCGGTCCCCCAGGCCCAGACGCACGGACAGCTCCCTGGCCGCCTCCAGGTAGGCCGAGGAGACCTCGTATGCCATGGCCGAGGCGGCCCCCAGTTTCAGCAGCTCCAGATGCAGGCTCCCGATCCCGCAGCCAATCTCCAGGATGGTCAGCCCCTTCACCCCCTGGCCCTCCAGGAACTCCGCCAGCAGGCGGGCCCGCCGCGTCAGCCCCTTGCCCAGGTACTGCTTCAGGTCCCGCCGAGCAACGGAGCGCCCAAACATCTTCTCCAGGCCGTTGACAGAGCAGCAGTCCATGAAAGTGCTCCTCACAGGGGGCCCAGGTCCAGGCCGGGTGGAGGGTGGTCTGGCAGCTTCCACACGATGAACGGCTTGTCGTTCGCCTCGTGGTACCCATTGGCCGCCTGGGTCCCTTCCTGGTAGGCAGCCTCAAAGGCCTTCCAGTCCCGACGCTCTATGGCCTTTTCGATAGGGGCAAGCCTCTCCCGCACGAACTCCTCCAGATGGGCCTGGTACTTGGGCCGGGTGAGCGTGCCCAGACCCATCAGCTCCCTGATCTCGTGCGCCTCAAAGCGGGCCAGGGCCCAGTTACCTTGCTTCGCCGCATAGTAGAGGGTCCAGTACCGCCAGCTGATCCGGGGCATGATGACCCCCAGGCCCGGCAATGCGAGCCTGGCGATCTGGTCCAGGGTGAGAGGCCGGCGCTCGCTCCGCCCGGTGACCTCTGGCGCGGTCTCCTCGCTCATCGCCCCATCCTCCGCAGGGTCTTTCGATCATCCAAAGATGGGTTCTTGTCCGCTCACCCTGAGCCAGTCGAAGGGCGTGAGCGGACTTCTGAACTTCGGTCCGCTCATATGGTTCGACAGGCTCACCATGAGCGGGGTCGATCCTGATGTCAAATAATCAAAAGACCCTGCATCCTCCGGGAGAGATTTGCTACTTTCCCAGCTCCCCGATATGATACGCAGGCGCGCCGTGGGGGGCAAGGACTGCTCTACCGTGGCGAGCCCTGCAACTGGGAGGCGGCGGAAGAGAAGGCATGAGCGAGCAAGACCTGATGTTCGCCCCTGCCTGGCAGCTTCGCGACCTGGTGGCAGCCAGGCAGCTCTCCCCGGTGGAGGTGACGGAGCTCTTCCTGCGCCGTGTCGAGGCGCTGAACCCCCGCCTCAACGCCTACCTCACCGTCGCCGCCGACCAGGCCATCCGGGCGGCCCGCCAGGCGGAGGCGGCCGTCTCGGCCGGAAAGAGGCTGGGTCCCCTGCACGGCATCCCCATCTCCATCAAAGACCTCACCTTCACCAAGGGCATCCGTACTACCCGTGGCTCGCTCCTCTTCCAGGACGATGTCCCGCTCCAGGACGACGTGGCGGTCCTGCGCATCCGGCGGGCCGGCGCCATCATCCTGGGCAAGACCAACACCCCCGAGTTTGGCTACTCCGGGACCACCGAGAACCTGCTGGGCGACGATTGCCGCAATCCCTGGGACCCGGCTTGCACCGCCGGCGGCTCCAGCGGCGGCGCGGGCGCGGCCCTGGCGGCGGGCCTCTGCCCCCTGGCCCAGGGCAGCGACGGCGGAGGCTCCATCCGTATCCCCTCGGCCATGTGTGGCGTCTACGGCCTCAAGCCCAGCCAGGGGCGGGTCCCACGCCCCTACCAGCCTCCGGGGGGCTGGGGTCCCTTCTCCCAGAATGGCCCCATGGCCAGGACGGTGGCGGACGCTGCCCTTCTCCTCCAGGTCATGGCCGGCCCCCACCCCAGCGATCCCACCTCCATGGCGCAGCGCCCTCCCAACTTTGTGGCTTCCCTGAAGGCCGTCGTGCGTGGCCTGCGCTTCGGCTGGAGCCCCGACCTGGGCTCCGCTCCCGTGGACCCGGAGGTGCGACAACGGGCAGAGCAGGCCGCCCTGGTCTTTGCCGAGCTGGGAGCGAGCGTCGAGGAGGCACCCCTGGCCCTGGACACCGAGCGCGTGCGGGAGGTCTTCGAGACCGTCTGGCTGTCGGACTACGCGGCCAACTACGGCGAACTGGCTACCACCCGTGGCGACGAAATGACGCCAGCCTTGCGTGAGAGCATCCTGAGGGCCCGGGGCTGGAGCGCGGCGAAGCTGGCCACGGCCTTGCGGGAACTGGAATGGCACCGCGCCCGCGTGAGGGCCGTCTTCCAGCACCTCGACGTGCTCCTCACACCCACGCTGGCCACGACGGCCTTCCCCGTGGGCCGGCGTCCCAGGGCCATCGGCGGGCAGCCCGTGGACCCCGCCTGGGGCTTCACCCCCTTCACCTACCCCATCAACATGGCCGGCAACCCCGCGGCCAGTATCCCCTGCGGCTTCTCCTCGCAAGGGCTACCCATCGGGCTCCACATCATCGGCCGCAGGGGCGATGAGACCACGGTGCTCCGGGCCTCCGCCGCCTTCGAACAGGCCCGGCCCTGGGCCCACCTCCACCCTCCCGTATCGTAGCTCCGGGCCAGAGGCCGAAAGCGGTGGAAGACATCATCTCCATGGCCGACATGGCCCTGGTCTTCGAGGTCACCGACGCCCTGGGCATCGACCGGGAGCTCGTGCGCGTGGAACTCACCAAGGAGGACCCGGGCTCCGTCGCCCGCGGGCCCGAGGGCATGGTCGAGATCGTTCTGCCCTTGACGGTGCCCGTAGAGTCCTGGCTGCCGAAGCTGAAAGAGAGACTGGAGGTCATGGGATTCGGGGTCGGAGAGCCGTCCCAGTAATTCGAAGTGGGACGGCGCCTGCAGCTCCCAGCAGGCTGCTGAAAAAGGGGAGTCCAGCGGGGCGAAGCCCCGGAGCCTGCCCTGAGCGAAGTCGAAGGGACGGGGGTCTGGGGGTGTCCTCCAGATACACCTTCTTCCCCCTTCCTGGCCAGGAAGGGGGCGAGGGGGATGGTCGTCCCGACTAGTCGGGATTCAGCACCCTCCCAGGGCTCTGGTGCTCCGGAGAGCCTTGGGGTACACTACTGACCCGTAAGGCCCGTGCTCCCGGGGACCTTTGCTCGCCGGGACTCCCAGCGGGCAGAAGACGGTGCCCTTTGGGCGGCGGGGCGTGGCGCAGCGGGAGCGCGCCTGGTTTGGGACCAGGAGGTCGGCGGTTCGATCCCGCCCGCCCCGACCAAGGCCCTCCATTCAGGGACACCGCCGCTGCATCAGGCGCTACAGGCTAGGCTCGGCCAGAGGTAGGCTCCCATGCAGGAGGAACCAGAGGGCACAGGGCCACCCGGCGAGGTGGAGGAACCAGGAACGCTCTACATGTTCCTCGCCCGCCTCACGGACGAGGGCCAGAAGCTGATGAGCGACGACCCCCAGAGGTTGAACCGGGTGAGCCAAGAGGTGCGCGTCCCGGGCACCCAGCTCCTTGCCCGCTACGCGCTGCTGGGGCAGTACGACTTCCTCCTCATCGTGGAGGCGCGCGACCACCAGGCCGTGGCCCGCCTCTCCCTGGAGCTGGGAGCTCGGGCAGGCCTTCACATCGAGACCTTGCCAGCCATCCCTATCGGCCTCTTGTCCGAGAGAGAGCCCGAGATGGCTACGCCCTGGGCCGCCGCCGAGCCTGAGCCCACCGAGCCCTGACACCCGCAAACCCGTCAAGGAGGTCCTGATGCGCGTTGGTGTCCTGATACCCAGCCGGGACCTGTTCGCTCGCGGCGGCAAGCCGCCGGACCCCGGCCTCGCCCTCGCCTACGCCGAGGCCGCCGAGGCCCTGGGCCTGGACTCCGTCTGGCTCGGCGATAGCCTCACCTCCAGGCCTCGCCTGGAGCCCCTGGCCTTCCTGGCCGCCGTGGCCGCCCGCACCAGCCGGGTGCGCGTGGGCACCGCCGTGCTCCTGCCAGCCCTTCGGCCCCCGCTCCCCCTGGCCCACACCGTCGGCACCGTGGACTACGTCTCCCGCGGGCGTCTCGTCCTCGCCATGGGCGTGGGCGGCGCCAACCAGCCGGACTTGATGGAGGAGTGGAAGGCTGCCGGCGTCCCACCGAAACAGCGGGCAAGCCGGCTGGAAGAGACCATCGAAATCCTGCGCAAGCTCTGGACCGGCAGGCCCGTGAGCCACAACGGGCGGTACTTCCAGTTCGGCCCCGTCACCGTGCGGCCGCTGCCCTGGAACGGCCACGTCCCCCTGCTCCTGGGCTGCCACGCCCGGACCGACTCCGAGCGGCAGCTCCGCCGGGCGGCCCGCCTCGCCGACGGCATCATCTCCATAGGCGCGACGCCAGACCAGTACCGCACCATCAGGGAGCGCGTCTGGCAGTACGCTCGCGAGGAGGGCCGAGACCCCACTCCTTTCGAGGCCGCCTACTACGTGACCGTGACCCTGGGGGCCGACGCCGCCTCCGCCGAGGCCGAAGGGCACGAGTTCCTCAGGCAGTACTATAACGTGGACCGCTGGGCCGCTCCCCTGGACTTCTTCCTCCGCCCCGACGCCATAGCCGGGAAGCTCCAGGAGTACCGCCAGGCAGGGGTCGACACCCTCCTGGTGCGCTTCGCCTCCTACCGGCCTCTGGAGCAGCTCGGTCTCTTCGCCCGCGAGGTCCTGCCCCACCTGGCCTGAGTCGAAGACTCTTCGAGCGGTCCGCTGCCCTCGAGGCCGAAGGCCCAGGGCCAGCAGCGAGCTGGTCACCACGCTTGCGGTTGGTTGAGCTCGGACTGCGCACCAAGTGTGTGTACCCTTCACCACCGCTTGACCTTGATTGTCCAGACATCGTTTCCCGTAAGTTTTGATTGCTGAAGCCCAAGTGATGGGCAACTTGGGAATTCGTTGACACCATGAGGGCCAAGGTATTACTATTCGCCCATCTCCGCCGGAGGGATGAGACATGGCGAAATCCAAGGCCGTACTGGTGGCTCTATTAGTGGTTTTCCTTCTAGTTGTCGAGAATGGGGCATACCCCCAGGCACCAAAGGCCGCCTCGGCCGCGCCGGTCAGGATGCCCTCCGCAGCTCCGGCCGCTACCGGTCCTGCCGGAACATGGGTATCTCCATTTTTCCAGGACGGTCAATCGCCGGGCCAGTACACCTTCCTCTCCATCCTCAACGCCGGCACCGCCTCGAACACAGTAACGGTCAGCTTCTACCGCAAAGACGGACTAAAGATTACCGACAC
>JACQOS010000095.1 GCA_016202425.1 Chloroflexota bacterium | reverse complement strand
TGGTGAGCCTGTCGAACCATACGAGCGGAGGAAAAGTCCCGCTCATGTCCTTCGACGGTGCTCAGGATGAGCGGGACTTGAAGTATGACATGTTTACGCGGATTCACGTCATTAGATACTAGCGAAAGAGGGGAGAGGCTATGGGCAATCGGCTGGAAGGTAAAGTGGCCGTGGTCTCTGGCGGTGGCCGGGGCATAGGTCGGGCGGTGGCGCTGTTGCTGGCGGAGGAGGGGGCGCAGGTGGTGGTGAACGACCTGGGGTGCGAGGTGGACGGAACCGGGGCATCCCGGGAGCCGGCGGACCGCACGGTCGCCGAGATCGCGCGCCTGGGTGGGAAGGCGATAGCCAGCTACGAGGACGTCTCGACCATGGCGGGGGGCGAGGCGGTGGTGAAGCGGGCGGTAGCGGCCTTCGGGCGGCTGGACATCCTGGTGAACAGCGTGGGGGTCCGCCGGGACCGTCGGTTCCTGGAGATGACGCCGGACGACTGGGACGCCGTGGTCCGCCACGGGCTGAAGGGCTACTTCACCACCACCCGGTACGCCTGCGCCCTGATGCGGCAGCAGAGGAGCGGACGCATCGTGAACCTGACCTCCGACGCCGGGCTGGGAAGCCTGGGGATGTCCAACTACGCGGCGGCCTCGGAGGGGGTCATCGGGCTCACGCGCACGGTGGCCCGGGACCTGGGGAGGTACGGAGTGGCCTGCAACGCGGTATCGGCGATGGCCAGGACGCGGCTGTTCCCCGACTCTCCGGGAGACCCGGAAAGCGTGGCCCCCTTGGTGGCGTACCTGTGCGGGGACGGATCGCCCAACGCCAACGGGTACGTCTTCGGCTCCCGTGGGGGCGACTGCTGGCTGTACACGGAGCCTCTGCCGGAGCGGAGCATCTATAAAGCCGGCCTGTTCACGATAGAGGAGCTGGAGGAGCTGGTGCCGCGCTATCTCCTGGCAGCCGGAGCCTTGTCCCCGGGTGGGGCTGGCCCCGGGGGCAGGGGCGCGGGCAGGCGGCTCGAGGGACGGGTGGCCGTGGTGACGGGCGGAGGAGGAGGGATAGGCCGCGGCGTGGTGCGGTGTCTGGCCAGGGAGGGGGCAAAGGTGGTGGTGAACGACCTGGGGCCGGACCTGGCGGGCCGGGGAACGTCTCAGGGGCCAGCGGACGCCGCGGTGGAAGAGGTTCGTGGGGAGGGGGGCGAGGCGGTGGCTTGCTATGACTCGGTGGCGGACGATGAGGGCGCGATGAGGATCGTGCAGAGGGCGCTTTCGAGCTACGGACGCCTGGACATCGTCTGCCACCTGGCCGGGGTGCTGCGGGACCGGATGGTGTTCAACATGACGGAGGAGGAGTGGGACGGAGTGCTGCGGGTGCACCTGTACGGGGCGTTCCACATCGTGCGGCATGCGGTCCCCCACCTGGTGCGACAGCGGTACGGGCGCATCCTGCTGTTCTCCTCCCGGTCGGGGCTGGGGAACACGGGGCAGGCCAACTACTCGGCGGCCAAGGAGGGCATGGTGGGCTTCGCGCGGGCGCTGGCCCAGGAGCTGGCACCGTACGGGGTCCCGGTCAACGCCGTGTATCCATCGGGGGCGACCCGGATGACGCACTCGGTGCCGGAGACGACGCGGCAGCTCCGGTCGCAACTGGGCATCGCGTCGCCCGCACTGCGGCGGGCAGAGGGAGGGGAGGAGCGGGACCCGGAGCGGAACGCGCCGAAGAGCGTGTACCTGTGCACGGAGGGGGCAGGCTTCATCACGGGGCAGGTGGTCTACACGGGCGAGCTGCCTATGGCCGTCTACCCGCCCCGGAGGGCCTGTCGGGCCATCCACAAGGAGGGACGCTGGACGCTGGAGGAGCTGGAGGAGCTGGTGCCTCGTTCGCTGACCCAGGGGCTGCCCAACCCCGCCCCCCCCGAGGGGCAGGCGGCGCCGGGAGGCGCGGGAGGGTAGGTTTCCTTGACTGAGGGGGGAGACTGAGGTACCCTTATCGGATACCAGCCCCTTGGCGCGCGAGCGCCGGGGAGAGAGCGAAAGGACGGTGAGGGACATGCAGGGCGTTGTGTACGTCCTCATTGCCCTCGCGGCTCTGGGGCTGGGGGCCGTTGGTGGGTTCTTTCTCCAGGCGATACTGGCGCGGAAAGGAGTCCTGGCAGCAAGGCAAAAGGCCTCGACGATAGCGCAGGAGGCAGAAGAGGAGAAGAAAAGGGTCCTCCTGGAGGCCCAAGAGGGGGCGTTGAAGCTCCGCGCGGGTGCAGAGCAGGAGCTGCGGGAGCGGCGCACCGAGCTCCAGCAACTGGAGCGGCGCCTCCACCACCGGGAAGAGCAACTGGAACGGAGGATGGAGGGGCTGGAGCGGAGGGAGCGCCAACTGGGCCAACGGGAACGCGAGCTGGAAGGTCTGAAGGAAGAGCTGGAGAAGTTCACGGCCAAGGAGCAGCAGCAACTGGAAAGGCTCTCCGGGCTGTCGGCCAACGAGGCCCGGGAGCTGTTGATGCAGAGGGCTGAGAACGAGATTCAGCACGAGCTGGCCCGCCGGTTCCGGGAGAGGGAGCAGACGATGAAGGAGGAGGCGGAGCAGCAGGCTCGCAAGATCGTGACCCTGGCGATTCAGCGCCTTGCGTCGGACGTCGTTTCGGAGACCACCACCAACGTCGTCGCCCTGCCCAACGATGAGATGAAAGGGCGTCTCATCGGCCGTGAGGGACGGAACATCCGGGCCATCGAGGCGGCCACGGGAGTAGACCTGATCATCGACGATACTCCCGAGGCGGTGACCATCTCATGCTTTGATCCCATCCGCCGAGAGGTGGCCAAGCTGGCCCTGGCAAAGCTCATTCAGGACGGGCGGATCCACCCTGCCCGCATCGAGGAGGTGGTCCAGAAAGCCCAGCAGGAGCTGGAGGAGACCATCTGGAAAGAGGGGGAGCGGGCCGTCTTTGAGACGGGGGTCCGGGGGCTGAACCCGGAGCTGATCAAGCTCCTGGGGCGCCTGAAGTACCGTTACAGCTACGGTGAGAACATCCTGCAGCACGCCATCGAGGTGTCCCTGCTGGCGGGGATACTGGCCTCGGAGGTGGGTGCCAACGTGGAGGTGGCCAAGGCGGGAGGGCTTCTGCACGATATCGGCAAGGCCCTGAGCCACGAGGTGGAGGGGCCGCACGCGGAGATAGGCGCGGACGTGGCCCAGAAGTACGGCATCCCCGAGGCGATCCGGCAGGCCATCATGGAGCACCACAGCGAGGACATGGGCTCGGTGGAGGCGTTCCTGGTGGCCTCGGCCGATGCCATCAGCGCGGCGAGGCCCGGGGCCCGCAAGGACTCCCTGGAGCACTACGTCAAGCGGCTGGAGGCCCTGGAGGCGGTGGCCAACAGCTTCCCCGGGGTCCAGAAGAGCTTCGCCATCCAGGCGGGGCGGGAGGTCCGCATCATGGTCCAGCCGGACCAGGTGGACGATGTGGCTGCCGCCAACCTGGCCAGGAACGTGGTGAAGAAGATCGAGGAAACGCTGACCTTCCCTGGACAGATCAAGGTGACGGTGATCCGGGAGACGCGAGCCGTCGAGTACGCCAGATAGGGCGGGGTGATGCGGCGGGGGCCACACAGCCGTGGGGGAAGGTATGCGCATCCTCTTCATTGGTGACATCATTGGCAAGCCCGGCCGAAGGGCGGTTCGCTCCCTCGTGCCCGGGCTGCGGATGGAGCTTGGGCTGAACCTGGTAGTGGCGAACGGGGAGAACGCCGCCGGCGGGTTTGGGCTGACCCAGGAGACCGCGGAGGAGCTGCTGGACAGCGGCGTGGATGTGATCACGTCCGGTGGCCACATCTGGGACCAGAAAGAGGTGATCCCGTACCTGGAGAGCGATGTGCCCGTGCTGAGACCCCTGAACTACCCTCCCGGAGTACCGGGCCAGGGGTACCGGCAGGTAGGGGACGTGCTGGTGGTGAACCTGATGGGGCGGGTGTTCATGGGGGCCCTGGACTGCCCCTTCCGCGCCATGGACGCGTTGCTGAAAAGCCTCTCGCCTCGACCTGCGGTGATTGCGGTGGACTTCCACGCGGAGGCGACTTCGGAGAAGCAGGGCCTGGGCTGGTACCTGGACGGACGGGTGACGGCGGTGGTGGGGAGCCACACCCACGTGGCAACGGCGGACCCGCGGATCCTCCCTAAAGGGACGGCGTTCGTGACCGACCTGGGCATGGTGGGCCCCATCAACTCCATCATTGGCAGCAACCCCGACGACGTACTGGCCCGGTTCCTGTACCAGACACCCAACCGGCTGGCGGTGGCCGGGGGGCCAGTGCGGTTCAACTCAGTACTGGTCGAGGTGGACGGGCAAGCGAGGAGAGCAACGCGCATCGAACGCGTGGACCGGGAGGTGGCGTAGGGTGGCGAAGCAACCAGGAGGAGATGCTGTCCTCCGTGGCACCGTGGGGAAGCCAAAGGAGCAAGGCAACCCCAGGGAGCGACGCGCCGTGGTGGACCTGCACCTGCATACCACGGAGTCGGACGGTCGCCTCACGCCCCAGCAGCTCGTGGAACTGGTGGCCCGCCAGGGGCTGCGGGTAGTGGCCATCACGGACCACGACACGACCGAAGGGCTGGGACCGGCGTGGGAGGCGGCCCATGCCTACCCTCATCTCACCGTCCTGCCAGGCATCGAGCTGAGCACGGACATCCCAGGAAACGAGGTCCATATCCTGGGCTATTTCATAGACCACCAGGACCCTGGACTTCAGGCCATGCTGGAGCAGTTCCGGGACTCGAGGGTGGGTCGGGCCAAGGAGATGGTGAGGAGGCTGGGGAGCCTGGGGATCGCCGTGGAGTGGCAGCGGGTGCAGGAGATCGCGGGCCACCGGGCCATCGGTCGGCCGCACATCGCCCAGGCCATGGTGGAGAAGGGGTACATCTCGCGGCCCCAGGAGGCCTTCGAGAAATACCTGGGCCGCAACGGGCTGGCCTACGCGGAGAGGCGGAAACAGACCCCGGAGGAGGCGGTGCAACTGGTGGTGCAGGTAGGCGGCGTGCCCGTGCTGGCGCACCCGGCTCACCTGAACGACCTGGACCGGGTGATTGGGGAGCTTCAGGCCGCCGGCCTTCAGGGGATGGAGGTCTACTACGCCGAGTACCCGCCTGAGACGATCCAGCGCCTGGAGAAGACGGCACGGCGGCGTGGCCTGGTCCCCTGTGGGGGGAGCGACTACCACGCCTTCGGGACCCCGGGCGAGGCGCTCCCCGGGGAGATGGGGCCTCCTCTGGAGGTCGTGGATCGGCTGCGGAGCCTGCGCCGCCTGGAAAGCGGTGTTGGGATCACGCGACCCCTCGCTCCCCCGGGCCCATCTCCCTGAGCAAGGCGACACACCTCTGGCTCCTTCTGGCGACCCAGAAGGTCCCTGCCCGCCGGGCCGGGGCCGCCAACCACAAGGCTGGTCCACACTAGCGTGAGAGTTGCCGCATGCCCGAGCCCGTAAAGATCGCAGTGGCGCTGGCGTACGCCTATCTTGTCGGGTCCATCCCCACGGCCTATCTGGTGGCCCGCTGGGCACAGGGGATCGACATCAGGAGGTACGGGAGCGGGAACGTAGGGGCGTCCAACGTGCGCATCCACGTAGGCGGCGGGCCGTTTGCCTTGGTCTCCGCGTTCGACGTGCTGGTGAAAGGCACACTGTCGGCAGCGATCCCCGGATGGTTTGGGCTAGACGTGGGGTACCAGGTAGTAGCGGGGCTCCTGGCCATGCTGGGGCATAGCTGGTCCGTCTATCTGAGGTTCGCCGGAGGCCGGGGGGTCTCGGTGGTCCTGGGGGCGCTGCTGGTGGTGGGACGCTGGGAGTTGGCGGCTGCCCTGGCCTTCGTGGGCGCGGCGACGCTCCTCTACCGGGAGGTGGCTCTCTGGTTCGCCATCGCCTTCGTGGCGCTGCCGGTACTGGCGGTGGTGTTGCGGGAGCCCTTAGCCGTCCAGCTCTTCTGCCTGGCTGTGCCGCTGGCCACGGCGCTGAAACGGGTGGTGGCCAACCCGGGCACGGCCCCTCCTGGGGCGCCCTGGAGGAAGCTGGTGCTCCCGCGCCTGCTGTACGACCGGGACACCATGAAGGGCGAAGGCTGGACAACGCGAACGCCGCCGCCGTAGGGTAGACGTATGAGATGCCCGAGCTGCGGCTCCGGGGTGCTGGACCCGCAAGCGGCCTACTGCGCCCACTGCGGGAAGGCGCTCTCGGGTACCCCGGAGCCCAGGGCCGCCGAGGTCCCGGGCGGGCTCCGGTGCTACCGGCACCCCGACGCGGTGACGGTGCTCACCTGCGGTCACTGCGAGCGCCCCATCTGCGTGCGGTGCGTGGTCCAGCACCCGGTGGGGATCCGCTGCCCGGAGTGCGCCCAGCAACGCAGGCTCCCCACGTTCGACGTCAGGGTGCTGGACTACGCCAAGGCCATTGGCGTCGCGTTGGCTGGAGGGCTGGCGGGAGTGGTGGGCGTCGTGTTGGCCTTGGGGCTGGTGGGGAGCCGATTGGCTCCGGTTGCCTACTACCTGTCCTGGGCGATTCTGGTAGCGGTGGGCTATGGGATAGGGACAGCCATCAACTGGGCGGTGAACAGGAAGCGGAGCCGGGGGCTCCAGTGGATCGCGGGGGCAGGGGTCGTGGCCACCTTCACGGCAGCGTCGCTCTTGACCGAGGTGCTCCTGACCGCGTTCTTTCCCATGGGGCTCCTGGCCCTGGCCTTGGCCATCTACCTGGCGGCGAGCAAGCTCCGGATGTAGGAGGCTATTCGGGAAACCCTCACCCCCTGTACCCCCTCTCCCTTGCCAAGGGAGAGGGGGAAGAAAATATAGCTGGGGGACACCCCCAGACCCCCGCCATCCCGACCCGTCGGGATGGACTCCCCCGAGACGTATTTCCGAACCACTTCTAGGAGGCGGCCAGGCGTCGCCGCTGGCGGCGTGGGGTATGGTAGAATAGAGTCGTCTTCGGGCGGGCGTAACTCAGTGGTAGAGTGCCTGCTTCCCAAGCAGGTTGTCGTGGGTTCGAACCCCATCGCCCGCTCCACAGATACCCCCCAACAGCCTGCTTCCCTGGAAGCATGTCGCCGAAACTCCCAGACTACCGCGGGTGGCGGCGGGATGCTCTGGGGGTCATGGAGATTGGGAAAGGAGCACTCCTAGTGCGGCGTCTCCTGCTAAGCATGGCGTTGGCAATGGGCTTGTTAGTTGGCTGCGGCGGGCCAGTGGAACCAACGGCTGCCCCAGACCTGCAAGCTACCATTGCTGCTGCGGTCGCGATACAAATTGCCGGCCAACCTACTCCTACCCTTGTGCCCATGGCCACACCTACGCCGGCTTTCACCCCTGTGCCTACTGCAACACCCCCACCTACGCCCAATCCGACACCGACGCCAACTGCTACTGCCACTAAGACGCCCACGATAACTCCGACATCCACCCACACGCCAACACCGTCTCCCACGCCCACTCAGATTCCGACGGCCACTCCAACACCTTCACCAACGCCAATACCACTTCCCTTGGTAGGAGAAAGAATCCCAGCACCCCAGGACTTTGTATACGGGTCGCCATCCGGCTGGTCAATCTTTATTCCAAAGGGCTGGTACTATACAAAATCTGGGCAAGGGTTGCAGCTCCGCAGTTCTGTTCAGGTGTATTATCCAGATTTTGCTCCCACTATAGACATTCACCCCTTCGACTACGGGAACACCCTAATGCCCATAGACCAATTTCACGTCTCGATGTTAGGGACAATAACGACGGATGACCTGGCCTACATAGCCGTTACACCAGGCGGCAATCTCAGGCTTGCACTGTCAGAGGCCAGTCGAACCGCCCAGGCCGGCGGGAACTACTCCGCTCTATCCTCCACGTTTACCGTTTACGACCAACAATACCAGCGTTTCATGGCAATGGGAATCCTAAAGAGCGCCATGACTCAAACACGCTCGTTTAGGATAGTGGCTCACGCAAGCCCCAAGCTTTTTACCGATAATCTGGGCACTGTTGTTCGAGTGCTCGACAGTTTTGCAGTTCGGTGATTCGTACATATGTGGTCACTATCCCACTGGCACACCGTTTTGGATAGGTAATTATCCCTTGACATCAAGGCTGGCTAAAATCACTTTAGAATTTGGGAGGATGATGTAATGGCTACATTACCAACGACAGGAGAACTGCGTCGTCAATTAGAAGAGTTGAAGGC